>JAGLSF010000082.1 GCA_023136305.1 Spirochaetota bacterium | reverse complement strand
ACCATTAATGCTGGTATTGCACAGGATTTTGATATCCTGGCATCAGCCACGAACATGTACTTTACCTTTACCACTATGCTCTTCAGGGACGACAACGACTCAGCAAACGACACGGACATATATACTCTCCGTCTCGGTGCCATCAGCTATTTCAACAACTTCCCGCTCGATACAAAGGCAGTGGTTGGCTACGATCTCGGAAAGGGCGGCAGTCTCGAAAATTCGTTCTATGTCGAAGGCTGGACCGGATACCGCTTCCTGCGCGAGCAGACCCTGTACACCTATCTCGGCGCCGTCTATGAAACTGGTGTCGAGCAGCTCGACCTGAGAACTGGCCTGGATTATGATATTACCAGAGATGTGAAGCTTACGGCCGAGCTGCAGTACCTCACCGGCCCAACCGACGTGGATGATCTGTTTATATCAGCCTTTGCGACCTATGAGTTCTAAGTAGATGGTAAACCTCTCCTGCAGGCTGCAGGGAAAAAGAAGGACCTTCGAGTAAAAAGGAACGGTTCATGGAAAAAGAGAAGAAGCGGCTGATGATCATCATGGTCATCGGTTTCTTGTCCGCACTCGTCATGTTCTTCTTCACGTATACGGATAACGATTTCATCGAGAATATCGAACACAAAATGACCGATTTAAAGTTCGAGGTCAGAGGCGTCAACATTGAGGGTCTCGATGCGAGTGATATTGTGGTCGTTGCCGTTGACGATGATTCCTTTAGATTGATCCCCTACAAATGGCCATGGCCCCGAACATACCACGCAACGCTCGTTCGGAACCTCCGAAGAGCAGGGGCCTCTACCATTGTCTTTGATATTCAGTTTACCGAGGAGAGCACCGTCGACCCGGAGCAGGATGACGAGTTTGCGCGTGCCATTACTGAGGGAGACGATGTGGTGCTTGCCGGAAAGATGATCACGGAAGAGCGGGAGAAATTTTCCCGTCGTAACGTCCTTGCTCCCATCCCGAAGCTCCGAGAGGTTGCCCCCTTTGGCCTGGCCGATACCTATTTGGACTCGGATGGTTTTGTGAGGAGGTATAACCTGTTTAGCGACTACGAAGGAGAACGTTACCTGTCCCTGGGTGTGGCAGCACTCGTCAAATATTTGGGGCTCGAGGGTGATCCGAAATCACTCATTACTGAAACGGACACAGGCGATTATATGCTGGGGGGACAGTATCTATTGAAGAGGTATGATTTTGATTTCCCCTCAACCTTCATCAACTATTTTGGCCCTCCCGACTCCTTTGATACCATTTCCTTTGAGCAGGTGGTTGACGAAGAGGGTCTGCAGCTGCTGATGGAGCATGACAGGATCAAGGACAAGATCGTGCTGATCGGGGCATCGGTGGATGAGCTGAAAGACATATTCCCTACCCCTTTCTTCGTGGCTAGCGGAAAGAACATGCCAGGTGTGGAGATACACGCCAACTTCGTACAGATGGTGCTCAATCAGGATTTCTACGGAAAAGTGGATGACATTGTCGCTTATATCCTCACCTTTGTGTTTACCCTTGCCATTGCCTTCCTGATCAAGCAGACAAAACCGCTCATTGGAATTCTCTCGGCTGTGGGTATCGCGGGCGCCTACTTCGTGGCGAACATCCTGCTCTTCACCCGCATGAGTACCATCATGAACTTTATTACCCCCGTCGGCGCCATTGGTCTCGCCATTATCGGCTGCTATGCCTTTCAGTACTTCTCGGAGGAGAAGGAGAAGCTCTATATCAGATCGGTGTTCAAACACTACCTTGCCGAGAATGTGGTCGACACCATACTGCAGGATGCAGATGCCCTTGCCTTCGGCGGGCAGAGGCGGAGACTGACCGTGCTCTTCTCGGACATCAGGTCATTTACCACCTATTCTGAGAAGTACACGCCGGAGGAGGTGGTTTCCAACCTGGGTGAGTACCTGACAGACATGGTGGACGTCATACTCCGCTACGGCGGTATGCTCGACAAGTTCGTCGGCGATGAGGTCATGGCGGTGTTCGGCGCACCCGCGCATGTACCTGACCACGCCGAGAAGGCCTGTATGACGGCGCTCGAGATGATTCGCTCCCTTGACCGGCTCAAGGACCGGTGGACCGGGCAGGGGAAGGAGATCTTTGATATCGGCATCGGTGTCAACACAGGCGACATGCTCGTCGGCAATCTGGGATCGAGACAGATATTCGACTACACGGTTATCGGGGATAATGTCAACCTCGGGGCGCGTCTCGAGGGAATCAACAAGGTCTACAAAACGGCAAACAATATCATTATCAGCGAGTTCACCAAGAACGAGCTGTCGGACAAGCTTGTAACACGTGAGCTCGATTTGGTGCGGGTCAAGGGGAAGGCGCGGCCGGTGGCGATCTTTGAGCTTGTTGGAGAAAAGGACATCATTGTCTATTCCGATGAGTTTCTCGAGAATTACGCACAGGGGCTCGCTGCGTTTAAAAAACAGGAGTGGGACCGTGCTGTGACGGAGTTCAAGAAAGCGCTGGTCCTGAACGAGGATGATGTGAGCAGCATGTACATAAAGCGCTGCAGGCATAACAAGAAAAACCCACCCGGCCCTGATTGGGATGGCGTGTTTACACTAACAAAAAAGTAGCGGCCGCGCTACTCTTGATCAATGGTGCCGATAATTTTCTCAGCCTTGTCGATGAGGTTCATGATGGCGTCATCCCGGATTTTGTAACAGACCTCATTTCCCATCTTCGTCTTCTTCAGTATGCGTTTCTCTTTGAGGATGGAGAGATGCTGGGATGTGTTTGGCTGGTTGAGGTTTAGCTCACCGCTTATATCGTTGACACAGAGATTTTTATTGTAGATCGTTTTCAGTATGCTTATGCGGGTTGGGTGACCGATGGCCTTGAAGAAATCGGCTACAGACTGTTCGTCAACCACAGGGACTCCTCGAGCTTAAAGGCCCTCCCGCACGGGGAGGGCCTTCTCAACTCAACTCACTATTGCGAGTATATCGCTTCTCTGTACTACGAGGTATTTCTTACCTTCAAACTCTATTTCATCTCCTGTATACTTGCCGAAAACAACCTTGTCACCCTTTTTTACGACCTCTTTGAGATCTTCATCAGTCCCTACCGCAACGACGGTGCCTTTCTGTGGCTTTTCCTTTGCAGTGTCGGGAATGATGATCCCCCCGGGGGATTTCTCATCCTCCATCTCGTCCGGCTGAACCAGTACCTTGTCATCGATAACTTTGAGTTTCATAGAGCTCCTCCTGTCAATTTATAAAATGTTTTTATATTCAGGTTAGTTGTACTGTTTCAGGAGCCTGTCGATCTCCTGTCGGTTAAAGCCAATGATCGGCTTGTTGTTGATGAGAATGACGGGTACCGATGTTTGCCCGGTTTTTCTCTGAACGTCCTGGGCTGCTTTTGAGTCCTTTGAGATGTCTACATCACGATAGCGGAACCCCTTCTCTTTAAGATAACTCTTTACCTTTCGACACCAGCCGCAGCTTGGTGTTGAGAAAACTATTATACGCGGTGCTGTTTTCATAATCTTGAACTGCGCGAACTACATAAGAAAACCTGCATAATAAATTAATAAATTGGATTTTAAAAGTAAATAAAAAACAGAGTGTCGTGTGGCCTGTCAGGCCAGAATGATGTCTATGCCTGTGCTGCAGTACCTCTCATGGAACTCCCGATCGATACTGGAATCGGTGATGATGAGGTCAACCTGGTCGATGGATGCGAAGGTTCGTGATGAGATGAGATCAAACTTATGAGAATCGATGAGCAGGATGACCTTTCTGCTCGATCTGATCATGGCTTTCTTGATGGATGTGTCCAGCCATGTCGGATCGGTGAGGCCGTTTTCAAGAGAAATACCGGATGCAGCAATGAACAGCACATCGGCGTTGAGTTCCCTGTAGATGTTCTCCACCTCAGGACCGTTGAAGGTCATGGTCAGGCGGTTGAGAAGACCGCCCGGGACAAATATCTCATGATTCTCGTTTTCCGAGAGTATCCACGCGATGTTGAGTGCGTGGGTTATGATCTTCAGGTGAACACGGGGATCTATATTCCGTGCAAAGAGCACGTTCGTTGAACCGCCGTCGATAATTATGGTTGTGCCATCCCTGACGTATTCCTGTGCCTTGACGCCGATCCTTTCCTTTTCCGATTTGTACTCAGTGTTTCGTTTGAGAAAGGTGGTTGCCAGGTTAATGCGCTGATCATTCTCCGAAACGGCCCCCCCGTGGACCCGTCGAACGAGGCCAAGCTCGGAAAGATAATCGATGTCCCGGCGAATCGTCATGTCGGTGACGTTGAAGTTGTGACCGAGATTTGAGATGCGGATTGCGCCCTGTTCCTCAATGAGCTGCAGTATTTGCTGTCGTCTCTGCTCTGCGACCATGGAACACCCTCTGCCTTTACATGGTACTTAATAGTATGTTAATAATATGTAATTATTTGTCAAGTTTTTTCGCACCTCTCTTGACAAATGTAATGTTTTGTTATATAGTGCATTCAGAAAATCCAACATCTGACATAGGAAGTGAAAAAATGAGAGAAATCAACGTACTCCCGGAATTCAAGAAGGGGAAAATCAGTTTTCCAGAGATAGCCACCTTTGAGGAGGACCTGTCGCTCAAGGGTCATCTCAACAGGGATATCGACAGTGCAGAGGCAGTGCTGCTTCTGGAAACCATGCTTCATATCCGATCCTTCGAGGAGATGATCATTAAATTGAAGAACCGCAAGGTTGTCCCCTACGAAGGGTTCTCCTTTATCGGTGCCACCCATCTCTCCATCGGGCAGGAGGCTGTCGCTGCGGGTACGATGTCAGTGCTCAGGCCTGACGATTACATCACCTCGACACACCGGGGCCATGGGCATTCCATCGGGAAGGGACTTTACTACATTTACTCAAGGGACAGGAGCGGACTTCTCTCATTTCTCGATGAAAAGGAAAGTTCTGAATCTGACGAGGACCTCTTAAATCGTGCGGTTGAGCTGCATCTTTTCCGTACCATGGCTGAACTTCTCGGAAAAGAAGAGGGCTACTGCCGCGGAAGAGGGGGGAGCATGCATATTGCCGATTTCCATGCAGGCCACCTTGGCGCCAACGCCATTGTGGGTGGAAGCATGGCTATTTCGGCCGGGGCCGGTTTGAGTTCTCTGCTTCTTGAGAATGAACGGGTGACTGTGTGTATGGTGGGTGATGGTGCGGTGAATAACGGCATCTGTCTCGAATCGATGAACTTTGCCGCCATGCCTCAGTTTGGCCGTGGCTTCCCCGTTATCTTTGTATTCGAGAATAATCAGTATGGCATGTCCGGACAGCAGCTTGGTGAGATTACGGCGCTCAGGCACCTGGCACGGCGCGGAGCAGGTATAAACGAACGCAACATGCACGCGCGGGTTGAAAGCGGTATGCATGTTCTTTCCGTTAGGGGAGCTGTGCAGGGTGCTGTTGAGATTGCGCGAAACGGTGAGGGGCCTGTTGTGCTTGAGTTCAAAACATATAGGTACAAGGGCCATTCTCTCAGCGACAAACGCATGACCTACAGAACTGCGGAAGAGGAGGAAGAGTGGATCAAATATGACCCGATTGACCTGTTTTCCGGTGAACTTGTAGACAATGGGGTTTTAAGCAGAGATGACATTGCAGGTAGAAAAGATCGGATAGATAACACGATGGAGGAGGTCACTATCCGTGCGGCAAAGGCAACTGATCCCGACCCCCGTACCATTTACGAGGGGCTCTTCTCCAGCACTACATCCGAAGATATCGGCGACACATACAAAACAGTACACTTCAACAGGGAACCGAAGCTGTTCCGCAGAGATTCACGGGGAAGAATACTGTACAGGCATGCAGTAATCGAGGCATTGATGGAGGAGATGGCACGTGACAAACGCGTGGTTCTATATGGAGAGGAGG
Organism: Spirochaetota bacterium; assembly: GCA_023136305.1. GTDB lineage: Bacteria > Spirochaetota > B62-G9 > B62-G9 > DRHN01 > JAGLSF01. Next base: position 2,160 of record JAGLSF010000082.1, on the reverse strand, counting down.
TCGCGGAGTACGGCGGCGCATTCCAGGCTACGGTCGGTCTGTACGATATTTTCGGCCGCAGAAGGGTGTTTAATACCCCCATTTCCGAGGCTGCCATCGTTGGTACAGCACTCGGCGCGGCAATGACAGGGCTTCGTCCCGTTGCGGAAATCATGTATATCGATTTCATCCTCATGACCGGCGATCAGCTCGGGAACCAGATTGCCAAGACGAAATACATGTTCGGGGGCAAGGCAAAGGTCCCCCTTGTCATCAGGACCACCATCGGCGGTGGAAAGGGCTATGCCGGCCAGCACAGTCAGAGCCTCGAAGCCTTTCCGGCCATGTTCCCGGGACTGAAGGTGGTTGCTCCCTTCAGCGCGTACGATGTGAAGGGACTGCTCAAAACCTCGATCAGGGAAGACAACCCGATATTCTTTATCGAGCATCAGCACCTGTACGTTGAGAAAGACGTCGTTCCGGAGGAGGAGTATACCATTCCCCTCGGGAAGGGCACAATCAGGCGGGAAGGTCGGGACATTACCCTGGGTTCATACTCGCATCAGCTCAAAGGGTGCATTGAGGCCGCGGATGTACTGGAGAAGGAAGACGGCATCAGTGTGGAGATCGTTGATCCTAGAACCCTTGTTCCGCTCGATGAGGACCTCCTCGTTGAATCTGTAACCAGGACAGGTCGGGCAATCGTGGTTGTGCAGGCACCCGGCAAGGGCAGCTATGGTGAGCATATCGTCCGGGTAATTCAGGAAAAGGCATTCAGCAGCCTCAAGGGTCCGGTAAAGCTCGTTTCTGCACATGAAGTGCCGCCGCCCATGGCAGCACCCCTCGAGTTCGAGAATCTGCCAACACCTGGAAAGATTGCTGACAATATACGGGAAATGCTTGGCTGAGGAAGCCCTGGCACAGGTGCCGATATGCACGATTAAGGATTGAAGAATGAAATTGGTGCAGTTCGGAGCAGGAAACATCGGTCGTTCCTTTGTTGGTCAGCTGTTTTCAAGGGCCGGCTGGGATGTGGTGTTCATCGATATCGATGAGCGGGTGATCGAAGAGCTCAACCGCAGGGGGGAGTACAGGGTTGAGATCAGGGACAGGGTATCCGAAACCATTATCGTCACCGATGTGCGGGGTGTCTCGGGCAGTGATCTCGAGAAGGTAAGCGATGAGGTGAGCACAGCTGACCTTGTTGCAACTGCAGTCGGAAAAAAGGCCCTTCCCCATATTATGCAGTCCATCGCTTCCGGGCTCATGAAACGGCAGGCCCGGTCTCCCGGCGAAACGCTGGATATCGTGATCTGTGAGAATATGCTCGAGGGAGCCCGGACCTTCCGGGAAGGATTACTGGAGCACCTGCCAGAGGTTTTCCCACTTGAGAGCCTCACCGGGTTCGTGGAAACCTCCATCGGAAAAATGGTTCCCATAATGAGTGAACGCGACCGTGCAGAGGACCCTCTCCTCGTCTATGCCGAGGCCTACAACACACTCATCCTCGACAGAAGGGGTTTCAAGGGAGAAGTGCCCGACGTACCGGGACTGGATGCCAGGGACAACATAAAGGCCTACGTGGACCGCAAGCTATTTATACACAATATGGCCCATGCGGTAACAGGATTTGTGAGCTATGTGTTCAGACCCGAGTACCGGTTTGTCTGGGAAGCGGCAAAAGACCCCGATATACTGGCGATTACCCGGGAGGCTATGTGGGAGTCGGGGGAGGCATTACTCGACGAGTATCCCGACGAATTTGACCGATACTCCATTGACGAGCATATCGAAGACCTGCTGCGGCGTTTTCAGAATGAGGCGCTGGGAGACTCCATATACAGAGTGGGAAGAGACCTGTACCGGAAACTGGGACCCGATGACCGGCTTGTCGGTTCCATTTCGCTCTGCCGCAGGCACGGCATCATGCCGAAACGCATATCACTGGCAACTGCCTGCGCGGTTTTCTTCGATGCAGTCGATGAAGATGGAAACGTACTCGAGAATGATCGGCTCTTTCACGAAAAGGAAAGCTCCCGTGGTGTAGTACATGTGTTGAAGCATGTGTGCAAACTCGATGACGATGCATCCCGGGCGCTCATTGAGCGGTACCATCACGCAGTCGATAAAGGCGATAGGGAGATCAGCAGCAGTGTGTTTCACCAGTGAAGACAGTTATGC
>JAGLSF010000081.1 GCA_023136305.1 Spirochaetota bacterium | reverse complement strand
GAGTGCACTTCTCCTCCTGTTGGGAGGCATATACATTACCTACCGGAAATACGCAAACTGGCGCATCGTGCTTTCCACCTTTCTCGGTATGCTCGTACTCCAGACCGTGTTCTGGGCTTTGAATACCGGCAGCGCTCTCGACCCGCTCAGCGCAATTATCGGCGGCGGTTTCATGATGGGTGTCTGGTTTATGACCACCGACCCGGTATCCGCCTCGCAGACCAACACCGGGAGGTGGATCTATGGTTCATTCATAGGAGCCGTGACGGTACTCATCAGAACCTTTGCCATCTGGTCAGGTGGCATGATGTTTGCCATTCTCCTGGGCAATATGTTCGCCCCCATCATCGACTACTATGTCAAACAGGCCAAGAGCAAGGGGGCTGCAAAATGAAGAAGGGATCGGTTGTAAAGAAAAGGATTTTCCCCGTTGTTTTCATGCTGCTTATAACTCTCGTGTTCATCTCAATCACCACCGTCATCTATACATTCACCAAGGATACCATTGCACTCAATGAGAGGCTGCGGCTGAAGCGGGCTGTACTCTACGCCGCAGGTGTACAGCTTCCTGACGATCCGGTTGAAATCGAAAAGGCTTTTGACAATCGGGTCACCGAAGTCAAGGATGACACGGGAAAAGTGAGGTACTTCGAGGTGCGTGAAAGCGATTCAACAGTTATTGAAAGCTACGTTGTTGTTCGTATTGGCGCCGGTCTCTGGGGAGAGATCACCGCGGGCGTTGGATTTGACAGGGATCTTGAGTCCTTCAGGGGGCTCGAGGTCATCGATCAGGTGGAGACGCCCGGCCTCGGAGGGAGAATCGGTGAGACATGGTTTAAGGAACAGTTCAGGGGAAAGCGGCCTCCCCTCGCCACGGTTCCGGAAGGAGACGCAACGACTGAAAACCAGTTCGAGGCTATTACCGGTGCATCATACTCTACCAGCGCGATACAGGACATCATGAACTCGTCACAGGAATACGCGCGCATGGAGATTCTTGGATCTCAGTAGTTCTTTGTAAACAATTCAGCAGTGACTTGGCAAGAGGTACCCTCAATGGCAGGTTTCAAAATACGAAAAGTTTTCGCGGATGACCTGGGAGCGAACAACCCCGTCTTCGCACAGGTGCTCGGCATCTGTTCGACTCTTGCGGTGACGAATGTGCTCAAGAACACGGTAGTCATGTGTGTGGGGCTTATTTTTGTCACTGCTCTCTCCAATATGACTGTTTCGCTCCTCCGTCAATACATGCCCTCGCGCATACGAATGATGGTCGAAACACTTATTATCGCCTCATACGTGATCATTGTCGACATCGTGCTCAAGGCATTCCTGCCGGATGTATCGCGGCAGCTCGGTCCCTATGTGGGGCTCATCATCACGAACTGCATCATCATGGGAAGGGCTGAGGCTTTTGCCCTATCCAATCCCCCCGGCCTTTCATTCCTTGATGGCATCGCTTCAGGCATTGGCTACTCCTACGTGCTCATTGCCATCGCGATCGTGAGAGAAATAATGGGATCAGGATCCATCTGGGGCTATCCTCTGCTCGGCGACTGGTGGACAAACTGGTCGATCATGGTCATGGCACCAGGTGCGTTCTTCATGCTCGCCATCTTTATCTGGATCGTCAAGGGGATACGGGACAAGGAGGAAGGAGAAAGCTCATGAGTGAAGGAATTGCATTCTACGCCATCTTTTTTGCAGCGATCTTTACCAACAACATCCTCCTGACGAATTACCTGGGCATGTGCTCCTTCCTCGCCGTTTCCCGGGAGGTAAGCACGTCGGAAGGGCTTGGCGGGGCCGTCATCTTCGTCATGACTGCTACAAGCGTACTCAACTGGCTCGCCTATCACTATATACTCGTACCCTTCGATCTTGTCTATCTCAGGTATATCGTATTCATCGTCATCATAGCGGCCTTCGTACAGCTGGTGGAGATGGTCATCGAGCGGATATCGGACAAGCTTTACGCATCGCTTGGTATTTTCCTCCCGCTCATTACGGTAAACTGTGCGATTCTCGGCGTAAGCCTTTTTATGGTTATCCGTAATTACACCTTCTTCAATTCGGTGTTCTACGGCCTGGGAAGCGGCATCGGATGGACCGTAGCGATCATCGCCATGGCAGGGATACGACAGAAGATGGCTCGGTCGCGTGTGCCCAAAGGCCTTACCGGAGCTGGCATAACGCTCATTATTGCAGGTATCATGGCCCTTGCGTTCATGGGTTTTTCGGGTATGATAAAGATCACCTGAGAAGAGGAGAACCCGTACACCATGGCTCCCATACCACAGCTATTGATCGGTATTGGCGCAATCAGCGCTGTCACAACAGTGCTTGCCATCATCATGGTAATCGCCGATGCAACGATCGCCAACTATGGTGATGTGCAGATCAGGATCAACGATGAAAAAGAAGTTACTGTTGAGGGAGGCAGGCCACTCCTCTCATCACTCATGGAAGAGAAGATTTTCATTCCCTCTGCATGCGGAGGACGTGGTTCATGCGGCCTGTGCAAGGTACAGGTTACCTCAGACATTGGGGATTATCTGCCGACCGAGCTTCCGTGGATATCGGATGAGGAGAAGACAGAGAATATTCGTCTTTCCTGTCAACTCAAGCTGAAGAAGGACATCTCCATACAGATCCCTGAAGAGCTCTTCAATGTCAGGGAGTACGAATGCGAAGTCGCCTCCATCGTCGATCTGACCTACGATATCAAACAGGTGATACTGCGTCTGAAGGAACCCGCAGAGATAAATTTCAAGGCTGGGCAGTATATACAGTTTCAGGTTCCGGAATACGAGCTCACCTCGGAGTCGGTATACAGGGCCTACTCGATGGCCTCGCAGCCGTCCCGGCATAATGAGGTAGAGCTCGAAGTCCGTCTTATTCCAAATGGTATCTGTACCACCTATGTGTTTGAACATTTGAAGGAGGGTGACACGGTTACCATCAACGGACCCTACGGGGACTTCCACCTTCGCGAAACCGATGCGCGCATCATATTCATAGCTGGAGGCTCCGGGAACGCGCCCGTTAAATCGATTCTCTACAATATGCTGGAAAACAACAACTCACGTGAGGCCCTTTACTTCTTTGGTGCACGGGCAGTGCGTGATCTCTTTCTCGTCGACGAGATGAAAGAGCTGGAGAACAAGCTCTCCAATTTCAAATACATTCCCGCACTCTCAGAACCGCTTCCCGAGGAAAACTGGAAGGGCGAAACGGGACTGATTACCGAGGTGCTTGACCGGCACATTGATTCGGGGGAGAACACCGAAGCGTATCTGTGCGGGAGTCCGGGCATGATTGATGCGGCGGTAGCTGTTCTGACAAAAAATGGAATACCTGAAGACAAGATCTATTACGATAAGTTTGCCTGATATATTCAAAGCATTCTGTACAATACATGGATGGGGGTATACCCTATGAAGCAGACAGTACAGATGAGAGAAATACAGGACAAGATGAAACCCGGTGTAATCACCAGGGATGGATTTCTTGGTACAGACAGCAGAAACCTCATTGACATACTGATAGAGGATGATGCAAAGGTCAAACGGATAAACTTGACACATGGACAGATTGCAGGGAGAATGCAGGAGCTACGAGAGGCGGGCAAGCGAGGGCTCGGGGACTTTATCAGTGTTGCGCCCCATTTCGAAGTCAGGGTGGACATGGTACGAGGAAAGCTCCCCTGTCCCTTCGGACATCCCGGCCTCATCCAAAAGACAAACATACAGGTGCGGAACCTCGAAAAAAACAGGGAAATCGCCTTCACCGACATGCATATTCACATAATCGCTGAGCATGGTTTCTACGAGGGAAAAGGTTCACCCTATCGTCTGGAAGTGCGCGATCTCATCGAGATTCTGGAGATTGAACTGCCTGAGGAATGACCGGGCCTGGTTATATACATACCTTCCACCAATAATCAGAGGAGAAAAAAATGCAGAAGTATGTCTGTGAAGTATGCGGTTACGTGTATGATCCCGAGGCGGGTGACCCCGACAGCGATATCGAGCCGGGAACTGCTTTCAGCGATCTTCCCGATGACTGGGTATGCCCTGAATGCGGCGCTGATAAGGACGCCTTCCATCCGGAGGCATAGTCCATGAACTCCAGGAATCGGTGCACTTCACCGAACGGCGGAATCTACTCGTGGACCTCGAGCACATGGAAAAGGGCCATGTCGCCATACTGGAAGGGATACGAGACCAGGACATTGAAAAGATTGATATCCCCGAAATTGAGGACCTTCAAATAAGTGAGTATATCGTGCATGATGAGCCTTCCGTAGAACTGAGCTATCAGGATCTCCTTCACCATCTGTTCGTCGAACCCGGCAATAGGATGGGCAACGAGACCCATCTCTGTGGCCTTGAGTATGAGAAATCCGGTTGCCGTTCCCGTGTCATACAGGAAGTAATCTCTTCCCTTGATCCTGCAGTCCAGGTTCTCCTAGTACTCATCAAGGTGGAAGAACTCGGCCTTTTCGAGCCGTTACTGCGGTCTGGAAACAAATTGCATGATGTTCTATTTTGCTTATCATCAGCGGCACAAAACATTATATTCCTGGTACAGGGGATTTCAAACAAAAAGTGCAGTTGCTGATTGACCGCTGCACTCTTTGGACGTATAATAGGCAACAATATTGATACTTTTACTTGCACTTTAACTGATGGCTGTTATAATTTCAAACAATACAGTTGTAATCATTTCAAATGTGTATTATCTTCATATCAAGCAAGTATTCGTATAACACAAAAAAATCGAGGTGACTAGCAATGCGGGAAAAGGTTGAGGATGTTCTCAATAGGATAAAACCTTCTCTTCAGGCAGATGGCGGTGATGTCGAGCTCATTGAGGTTGGTGAGGACGGTGTAATCAAGGTCAGGCTGATGGGTGCCTGCGGAAGCTGTCCGATGAGCCAGATGACCCTTAAGATGGGTATCGAAAAGATGCTGAAAAAGGAAATACCTGAAGTAGTGGAAGTTATTGCTGTGTGACAGGTATTGCTTCTTCTCATGTACGAGGGTATTCTATTGCCTTCATCTGTAAGCAATCGATGGTGCCGTAAAATCGGGAGGATGTAAATGGCCCTACTCAGTGCTTCTGAAGTAGTCCAGTTTGCGGTTAAAATCGAAGAAAACGGCTTTGCATTTTATCAGAAATACGCAGATACCCTCCCTTCAGGAAAATCGAAAGAGATGTTCAACTTTCTCGCCGATGAGGAGAGAAAGCACATCAAGGTTTTTTCCGGGATGCTCGATCGACTCGAGGACTTCAAACAAACCGTTAACTACCCCGATGAATATTTTGCCTACCTGCATTCCTATGCAGATAATCTCATATTTAAAAAGGGAGAACTCGAGCGAGAAATCGACACTATCAAAGACGAAAAAGCAGCGGTTGAATTCGGTATTCGACGGGAGCTGGATTCCATACTCTACTATCAGGAAATAAAATCATTCGTACCCGAGAAGGACAGCCATCTCATCGACAAAGTTATTGGTGAGGAGAGGAAGCACTTCATCAGGCTGTCTCAATTGAAAAAAGAACTGTAGCGGCATTGTAATTGCATCAAATTTTTAAACATTGAAGAAAGGAGGTCCCCATGGACATAACGAGAAGGTTCATGATGAGGCCTGTTACTCACTGTAAAGAGGGCTGCTGTAGTATGTCCCGGGCACGACGCTAAACTGCTCATAGACCGAGTGTCCCGGGTATGACCATAAACTGCCCACCCGCACTAATATTTTTATATGAGAAGGAGAGTCAGATGCTAAAGAGCTCAGTAGAAAAAGCGTTAAACGACCAGTTGAATGCAGAGATGTATTCTTCCTATCTGTATATGGCCATGGCCGCGTACTTCGAGAGCATTAATCTGAACGGGTTTGCACACTGGATGACCCTGCAGGCAGGAGAAGAGATGGATCACCTTCGTAGATTCTACTCCTTCATTTTTGAACGAGACGGGAGAGTGAAACTTTCCGCCATTGATGAGCCTCCCTTTGAATGGAAGTCTCCCCTCGATGCCTTTGAAACTGCATATAATCACGAGGTCAAGGTGAGCGGCCTCATTCACAAGATCGTTGATCTAACACGCAGGGAGAATGACCACGCAACCGAGAACTTCCTCGGCTGGTTCGTCGCCGAGCAGGTTGAGGAGGAATCTTCAACACTCGAAATCGTCAATCAACTGAAGATGATTAAGGATTCCGTAAACGGCCTCTTCATGTTCAACGCTCATCTTGGAAAACGTGGAAGCGATTAAACAAAACACGTGCCCAACAATCTACACTGTTCCAAGGTTCTTAAAGAATGTTATACTGCCAGATGTCCCTGTAAAGGGGACATCTGGCAGAGACATGTATGATTCACTACGTATCGATGAAGCAAAGACAACGAGCCTCATTTATGGTCGAAAAGCTTGCAAGCATAGAAAACGCAAAAACATTTCTCAATGATGTGGGAATAAACCCGTCATATCAGCGGCTCCGCATACTTGACTACCTCATCAACAACCTCTGTCACCCCACAGTAGACATGATCTATAGCGAGCTTATCCGGGAGATTCCGACACTTTCAAAAACCACTGTCTACAATACCCTCAATCTCTTCCAGAAACGGGGGATTATACTCGGATTGACGATCGATGAAAGCGAGGTACGATACGAATCGAACGTCGTTCCACATGCGCATTTCAAGTGTGAGCGTTGCGGTGAGATTATTGACGTTCATGTATGCCATCCCATACTCACCAAGGGATTCGTCAATAATCACAAGATACACGAAGGGCACCTCTATCTAAAGGGTGTCTGCAAGGACTGCATTAATCACGATTCCAACGGTGGTCAAAAGTAGTCAGCAAGACGTTCATAGTTTGAAACTCAACACTCAACTTAAGGAGGAGTACATTGAAAAGTGTAAAAGGTACGGAAACAGAAAAAAACCTGCTCGCCGCATTTGCAGGCGAATCGCAGGCACGGAACAGGTATACCTTCTTCGCAGAAAAGGCTAATGAGGAAGGGTATATCCAGATAGCAAATATCTTCCACGAAACCGCGTACAATGAGAAGGTGCATGCACAGCGCTACTTCTCATTTCTCGAAGGAGGTGATGTGGAGATCACTGCCGGTTATCCCGCCGGTGTTGTGGGCTCGACACTCGACAACCTGAAGGCTGGTGCCGCGGGTGAAAACATCGAGCATACCAAGATCTACCCCGAAATGGCGGAAGTTGCCCAGAAAGAGGGCCTACCGGAAGTTGCCGCCTGTTACAGGAATATCGCGGCAGTCGAAGCGTGGCACGAGAAACGTTACAATAAGCTCATCGAAAACGTTTCAAAAGGATTTGTCTTCAAACGTGATGGAAAGGTTTTCTGGAAATGTCTCAACTGCGGCCGTGTTATTGAAGCTTCAGAACCGCCGAAGAAGTGCCCAACCTGTCTGTTCCCGCAGGCATGGTTTCAGATCTATGACGAAGCTTTCTAAGGAAGCGCGTTAACAAAACCTGTCATGCAGACCCCTCTGGAGAGGGGTCTTTTTTTGTGTCGTATCCGGATTGGAAACAATCCGCTCATCGTTGAGCACACCACCCTGGGATTGCACATAATCGGTCAATGCCTGGAGTTTTGATCCGACAGAATCATCTGAAGTCATAGTATTTACGTATTGCCTGCGTCACCTTCCAGCGACACTTCAAACCCACGGGGAAGACCACGTAGTCGCCCTGCCCAATGGTCACGGTCCCCTCATCAGATTCAACCTCGGCACTTCCCTCGATGATGTAGCAGTGCTCTTCGTTTGTGTATGCCCAGTCGAACTCCGATGGCTCCTTTTCCCAGATTCCCCACGATTTGAGCTTCCGCCTCTCCACCTCGTGGCCATCGATCTTTTCGATTTTAATACTATCCATCCCACTCTCCTGTTTAAGGTAGCATCAAAATATAACCCTGCTGCTGCGCAATTACATAGGTATGAGGTTTATTGATGATTTGGATGATGTCTGAATTCCCAGGAATATCAGAAAGCCAGGAAACCACGATGCTTTCCCGGCCTGATTAGTATGTTTACCCGTAATGCCCCGACCCGCC
>JAGLSF010000080.1 GCA_023136305.1 Spirochaetota bacterium | reverse complement strand
CAGTATCACCGACGTGGCGGAATGGATCTGAAACATACCCACATTGGTCAGTGTGGTCGTTCCGCCTTCCACGTCTGAAGGCTCGAGCCTGTCCTCCCTGGTTTTTTGAATGAGAGCCCCGAGATCATCAACCAGTTCGAGGACAGACCTGCTCCTCACATCCCGAATCACGGGCACAAGCAGTTTCTCACCCAAATCCACGGCTATGCCCATGTTGATTTCTTCAAGGACCGAAAATCCCTTTCCGTCACAGTATGCGTTGACCTCAGGCACTTCTCGAATACCGTGCTCGAGGGCTTTCATCATGAAGGGCAGGTAGGTGATCCTGACACCCTCGAGCTCACGAATGCGCTGAATCAGGCGTTCGAGATCGGTGACATCAGCCTCTATGGACATGGTGTAATGCGGTATTTCCGTCTTGCTCTTGAGCATGCGGTCGGCTATGACCTTGCGCCAGCCCTTGAATTCGATACGCTGGCCAGGCTTCACACCTGCAGTCCGCACTGCAGCTGTTTTCGCAGACGAGGCAGGGACCACCGCTTCCTCTTTTCGTCCACCCACAGACCGGGAGATGAAATCGATCACATCCTGCTTCACAATCCGGCCGTGCGGACCGCTGCCGGACACGATCTGTGAAAGATCGATTCCCCTTGAACGTGCAACGGCTTTGGCGGCAGGCGATATCAACCTGCCCTTTCCCTGCCGACCTCGAGGGGCCTCTACACTCTGCCCGGAGCTCTCAGGGGTTTTCTCCACGGCCTCCTGGGGCTCCTCTTCTCCGGCCTCTCGGGGCTTTTCCCCAGCCTCCAGGATAATACCCATCATTTCGCCGACAGGAACAACCTCTCCCGTCGAGTACTTCACCTCGTGGAGCACGCCCCGCCTCTCTGCAGGTATATCAACCGTCAGCTTGTCGGTCTCTACGCAGACCACGTTTTCCCCCTCTGCAACGGAGTCACCCACATCTTTGTACCATTCGATAACCGTTCCCTCTGTAATGCTGAAACCTGCCTCAGGCATCCTGATCTGTACCATCAATCGCTCCTAAAAGGCTATGACTTCCTTCACCGCTTTGAGAATCTTATCCACATTGGGGAGATAGTACTCCTCCATCCTGATCCAGTTCGGTATGGGAGTGAATGGAGCCCCGACCCGCTTTACAGGGCCGTCCAGATAATCGATCCCCCTGTCTGCAAGGAGGGCGGCAATCTCACCTCCAAAACCCCCGAAGACCGGCGCCTCATGCACCACAACTGCCCTTCCGGTTTTCTCCACCGATTTCAGAATCAGCTCCTCATCAAGAGGCTGTATGGTTCGCGGGTCTATCACCTCGGCAGAAACGCCCTGCTTCCCGAGAGCTTCCGCTGCTTCCAGCGATCGACGAACCATGGCTCCGGTTGCGACTATGGTGACATCATCACCCTCTCTCTTGATCTCCCCCTTGCCCAGAGGGATGAGGTACTCTTCCTCCGGTACCGGTCCGCTCAACCGCTTGTACAGGAGTTTGTGTTCCATGAACATGACCGGATCGTTGTCCCGAATGGACGATTTCAGCAGGCCCTTCACATCAGCGGGATCCGAGGGCATGACGACCTTCAAACCCGGTACGTGGACCAGCCATGCCTCGAAACTCTGGGAATGGTGAAAACCGGCACCGATACCCGCACCATAGGATGTCCGATACACGATGGGTACATCCACCTCGTCGTTCAATACCCATCTCATTTTCGCCACATTGTTCACCAGCTGATCCATAATTATAGATATGAAATCCCCGAACATAATCTCAGCGACCGGTCTCAGCCCGACCATGGCGGCCCCGAGTGCAGCACCTGCAATTGCGACCTCGGACAGGGGGGTGTCGATGACCCGATCGAGCCCAAAGCGGTCGGCGAGCCCTCTCGTGGCTCCGAACATACCGCCACCGCCGTAACCGATTGTTATGTCCTCCCCGAATATGAAAACCCTCTCATCCCGCTCCATCTCTTCGATGAGTGCTTCATTTACTGCCTCAACATAGGTCATCTCTCTCATGTCAGCCCTGCTTTCCACCATACATATTCAGTTTGATTTTTCAGTTTGATTTTACTGATACTGATCTGAGGCTTTCAACTTTATCAAGTTGACCTCGAATCTTGTTCTGTCTCCACGATGCAGTGCGTGGAAATACTCCAGAGGTCTTCCATCCTCGAGATAGGTCACGCTGTCCAGTTCGATCAGGGGAGCGCCCACTTCCATGTGCAAAAGAGATGCCTCGTACTCGTTTGCCAGACTCACGCTGATGTAACGCTTCCCCCTGTGTATCTTCAGCCCGTATCCGGAATGCTCCAGAAAGTCATAGAGAGACTTGTTTTCAAGGTCAGATTCCAGCAGTTCCGGACAGAGACCCTGGGGTATGTATGTGGTCACATACACGGAAGGTTCATCGTTAAGCTTTCTGAGGCGGCTGATTGTGACAACCGGAGTCCCTGATTCGACTTCAAGGGCCTCTGCAACGGTCCGGGATGCGGGTGAAAGCTCCTGCTTCAGCACATGGGTCGTAACCCTGTACCCACGCTTTGCCATCTCCTCATAGAACCCGGTGAGGCTCTGTATAAATCCTTCAATGATCTTGGGGCGGCCTATGAAGGTCCCCTTTCCCTTCTCGGTCTCAAGATACCCTTCATTCTGCAGTTCCTTAATGGCCTGCCGTACCACTGTCCTGCTGATATCGAATCGATCGCAGAACTCAGCCTCGGAGGGAAGTTTTTGTTCAGGGGCCCAGTTTCCTGATTCGATCTCACTCTTAAGATAGATCTTCAACTGATGATAGTATGGAACCGGACTTTTCTTGTCTATGTAAATATCGTCTCTCAGGGATACGGCTCTTTCCATGATCACGCCTCTCAATGATATGTAGGGCCTGCCACCACTTCCCACCAGCCGACGACCATCAGGAATCCATGAGGTACCCGCCATTGACATTTATGATTTGACCGGTTATGAAATCCGCCTCGTCAGATACGAGAAACAGCACTGCCACAGCAACATCACGGGGTGTTCCGAGACGCCGGACAGGGATTCTCTCCTTCATCTCATCCCTCTTTTTCTGGTCCCAGTAATCTATCATCGGAGTGATGATGGCATGGGGTGCGACTGCGTTCACGTTGATGCCAAAGGGCCCGAGCTGTCGTGCCAGAGATTTGGTAAGCACGGACTGAGCACCCTTTGAAGAGCCGTAGCAGGCCGCTGTTGTGTTGTCACCCCGCTTTGCAGCGATGGAGGAGATATTGACGATCTTCCCGTATCTCTGTTTTTTCATAACAGGAACAGCCTCACGGCAGCAGTAGAAGGTACCGTAAAAATTTACCCTAAACACCCTGTCGAGTATCTCATCGGTAATCTCCTCGATGCTCCCGAATGGCAGTATCCCCGCATTGTTGACCAGTATATCAAGCCTGCCGAATCTTTCAACACATACATTGATCAGCTTCCGTACCTCGTCAGACTGAGAGACATCAGCCTTGACGGCAAGTGCCTCTGACCCCTGCTCTTTAATCTCAGAGACTGCACTCTGAGCCCTCTCCTCTGATTTCGAATAGTTCACCACCACATTCGCGCCTTCCTCGGCGAGAAGCATTGCCACTCCCCTGCCGATGCCATAGCTCGATCCTGTAACAATCGCAGTCTTTCCACTGAGTCTCTGCATGACATGGGGCTCCGAGTTTACAATGCCATGTCAGGGGTGTCCCCAAAAAACCATTGACATGTTTATTGTAATCATATTATCCTATTATCCTGTTATTACATGTAATTGTAAACCTCACACTCCGTTGCTGTCAAGAAAAAATGGTTGCACGGCAGAGGGATGTACATGTACACAATTAAAAATGTCGCCGTTCTTGGGGGCAATGGAACCATGGGGTCTCTTTCCGGTGGACTGTTTGCCCAGGCCGGCATAGCCTGCATATACTTTGCACCCTCGAGGGAAGAAGCGCAGGGCGGCATCGAGAATGCCGTCAGGCAGGCGCGAAGCGACGTGATCAGGGACTACATCCAACCGGAACCCTTTTTCTCCCTCGAAAGCATGCTCCCTGACTGTGACTGGATACTGGAGGCAGTATCGGAAAATCTGGCATTGAAACAGAAATTCTTTCACCGGGTGGACCGTTGCCGTAAGAAAGGGAGTATTGTTTCTTCCATGTCGTCGGGTTTATCGATTGAGGATATGGCACGGGACTGCAGTGATGATTTCAAGGCGCATTTCATGGGCGTTCATTTCTTCAATCCTCCCGGCCGGCTACCTGCCTGCGAGCTCACCTTTCATCCGCACAACACCGAAAGGACGAGAAGATTCGTCTCCCATTTCTGTGAAAAGACCCTCAGACGGGTGAACCTCATCACCTGCAACAGTCCCGCCTTTGCCGGAAACCGGATCGGGTTTCAATTCCTGAATGAGGCTGCAACCTATGCTGATCGATATGGGGTGGAGATGATTGATTATCTGCTGGGACCCCATACGGGGAGGACTCTCCCGCCCCTTGAAACCATCAATATGGTTGGCCTCGACGTGCATAAGGCCATTGTTGACAACATATATGAAAATAGCAGTGATGAACGGCACGAGACATTTATCATACCCGATTATGTACAGAGGATGATCGAGGGAAAGATGCTCGGACTCAAGAGTGGTCTCACTGGAGGGTTCTACCGCACAGGTGAGAAGAAGGAGCGGCTTGTCATCGATCCCTCGAGCCTGGAGCACAGGTCTCTGAAGAAGATTGCAATCGATACAATCGAGAGGATGAAACTCCATATTCATGACGGTGAATACAGAGAGGCCCTTTCCCTTTTGCAACATGAAGATTCTGAGCCCCTGTCACTGATCAACCATTTCATAGCAGGCTATATTTCCTACAGCTATGCACGTATTGGAGAAGTCACCCCGGCAGAGGATGGAATCCATGGCATTGACAGGGCCATGGCCTATGGATTTTCCTGGCTTCCACCTTCCGCATGGGTCGATTTTCTCGGTGGAACGAAAAAAACGGTTAAACTGCTTGAACGATCACATGTTCCCGTGCCAAAGCAGTTAGCGGACGCAGGTGAAGGAAGGCAGTGCAGAGTGCCCGAAGTTGGGAAATATTTCCTGGCCCATTGATACCGACATGGAGTTCGAAGGAGCACGATCATGCCGTCAAAGGTATACATACTTGGAGGTTATCAAACGGATTTTGCCCGGAACTGGGCCCGGGAGGGAAAGGGCATTCAGGCAATCATCAATGAGGCCATGGAAGGGGCTTTGAACGAAACGGCCGTTGACCTGGGCGATATAGAGGCGATACATGTGGGAAACTTCGCTTCAGAGCTCTACATCATGCAGGCCCATCTTGGCGCATTTCCTCTGAATTATGATCCCGTCCTGCGGGGCATCCCAACCGCACGGCATGAAGCCGCATGCGCATCAGGCTCAATCGCTGCGCTCATGGCCCGAACAGAAATCGAGGCCGGGATCTACGATCTCAGCCTGGTACTGGGTGTGGAGCTCATGAAAGGCGTGGACTCACAAACAGGGGGGAATTATCTGGGAACAGCGGCATGGTATGAAAAGGAATGTGCGGGTATCGAGTTTCCATTCCCGAAGCTGTTCGACCGGCTATACGACCTGTACGAGGAACGCTACGGTGTGGAGTACGAGCACCTGGCAGAGATCGCAGTCATCAACTATGAAAATGCCAGGAAAAACCCGAAGGCCCAGACAAGGGACTGGTACATGAACAAAAAGCATGCATGCACACTGGGGGATTATAACCGAACGATTGGAACACGGCTCCGTGCCTCGGACTGTTCACAGGTCACCGACGGTGCAGCTGCGATCCTGCTGGCATCCCATAAGTACGCACAGAAGTATGCAGTAAAAAGGGGTCTCAAGCTCGAGCGTATACCTTTCATTCAAGGATGGGGCCACAGGACGGCTCCCATCCGCTTCGATGAGAAGGCCGAAGAGTCAAAGGGTAAGGAGTATCTGCTTCCCCACACCAGAAAAGCGATTACCGACGCCTTCAGGAGAGCACAGATCCATGGAATAGAGGATATTTCCTGCATTGAAACCCATGACTGCTTTACCATTACCGAATACGCAGCCATTGAGCATTTCGGACTCACCAGCCCGGGTGAGGGCTGGAAGGCCATCGAGGAGGGCATTATCCGATTCGATGGTCATTGCCCCATAAATCCATCGGGAGGCCTCATAGGAGACGGTCATCCCGTTGGTGCCACGGGAACGCGGCAGCTTCTTGATGCCTGTCTGCAGGCAGCCGGAAAGGCGGGAGACTATCAGGTGCCCGGTGCAAAACGGGTCGCCATACTGAATATCGGGGGCTCTGCAACCACCAATGTGGTGCACATTGTGGGAAGGGATGGTTGAGCCCTTCGTGTACCTTTACTCAGGTACATTGCTGCCCTCCCTGCTGATTTCTTACAAGGATTTTAGAAGCCCGCCACGTCTTTCAGGTACTCGATCGTCTTCTTGAGAGACGGAACGGGCTCCTGCAGCGGGTAATACTCAAGGCCGAAGTATCCCCCATATCCCATTTCGGCGAGCTTCTTGAGGATAAGAGGTAGATTGAGCTCTCCCTCGGCAGGTTCGTGCTGTCCTGGAATTCCCGAGATGTGTATGTGTCCAATATACTCGATATATTCCTGCAGCGAGGCAAGTATATTCCCGGTCATGATCTGGACGTGGAACACATCGTAGAGCATCTTCACATTTTTACCACCCACCTCACGAAGCATATCCCCCGCATCCTTGACCGTGGGCAGCAGGCATCCCGTATACTTTGGATGACTCAGGGGCTCGACCGTTAGTATGATGCCTGTTCCCTCGAGTATTTTATCCATCTTCCGAAGAGAGGATATGGCTTTCTTCAAAAGGGCAGAGCGCTTCTCACCCGGCACCTCATCTCCCACAAAGGTGATCAACTGCAGAACCCCGAGCTTCTGTACTATGGGGATTAGACGGTCGAGCTCCCTGAACATCATCTCCGTACCCCTGTCATCCACCAGGTTCCCGCCATGATCGGCGTGTGGTGAATTGAGCGCAAAGGTCACGAGCTTCAGCCCGAGTTCCTGGTTCATCCGGTGTATGACATCCAAATCCTTTGCGTTTTCCTTCTCCAGCCATCCGCCCTTCCCGTCCCTCATCATATCGTGATACCAGAACTCATAGGCCTTGAACCCCAGCTCTGTACAGGTCCTGATCTGCTCTTCATACGGGATCGTGTAGGGAAAAATCGTTTCAATACAGACACACAACCGATCAATCTTGTTTGCCATCCTGCTCTGTCTCCTTTGATGTGCCGCCTCTTCTCACTTCACATAGTGTATTTATATATTATCATATTATCCTGTACTCTTATAATTACAAGTTATTTTAAACATTTTTAACCCATTGTCAAGAAAAAACCACGCATATAGCTTTTACCATACGTCCAATGTGAAAGGCATGGGTTAAACAGAGCTGATTATGCCGCCCTTTGAGACACGATCTTCACGCTTGCGCTGGCACCGATACGGGTCGCTCCTGACTCGATCATCAGTTTCGCATCTTCGAAGGTGCGCACACCTCCGCTCGCCTTAACGCCCAGGGAAGAACCAACCACCCTTTTCATGAGCGCAATATCGTGCGCTGTTGCACCACCCTCGGCAAATCCCGTTGAGGTCTTCACATAATCGGCACCTGCCTGTTTGGATATTTCGCAGGCAAGCACTTTCTCGTCATCGGTGAGAAGGCATGCCTCGATGATAACCTTGAGCAGCGTTGTTGCCCTGCAGGCCCTGTGCACGGCACGTATGTCCTTTTCAACTGCATCGAGGTTTCCCGACTTCAGTGCTCCAATATTGATCACCATATCTATTTCGGAAGCGCCGTTCTCTATGGCGTTTCGCGTTTCGAACCCTTTGGACCTGCTTTCCATGGCACCGAGGGGAAAACCGATCACGGAGCACACAGCCACACCCTTGCCCCTGAGTCTCTTCGCACAGAAGGGTACCCAGTAGGAGTTGACGCATACAGAATAAAAACTGTACTCCACTGCCTCATCGCAGAGCTGTTCGAACTGGTCCTGCGTCGCATCAGGTTTCAGCAGAGTGTGGTCGATGTACTGCGACACGTCGGCG
>JAGLSF010000008.1 GCA_023136305.1 Spirochaetota bacterium | reverse complement strand
TACCGCTATCTGGGCGGGTCCAACGCCAAGGAGCTGCCGGTCCCGATGATGAATATACTCAACGGCGGTCAGCATGCCGACAACAACGTGGATATTCAGGAGTTCATGATCGCTCCTGCCGGCGCGCCGTCATTCAGGGAGTCGCTGAGGATGGGCGCCGAAGTGTTCCATCACTTGAAGAAGATACTGAACGAGATGGGATTGAACACGGCTGTGGGTGACGAGGGCGGCTATGCACCGAATTTGAAATCCAATGAAGAGGCCCTGCAGGTCATCATAAAGGCCATTGAAAAGGCGGGCTACAGGCCTGGAGAAGACATACTTATCTGCCTCGATGCGGCTGCAAGCTCATTCTACGAGAAGGGATCATACAATCTCTCCGCTGAAAAGGATCCAATAAAGGATTCCGCGGCCATGGTAGAATACTATGAGTATCTCGTTGGAAAATACCCCATTATCTCTATCGAAGACGGCTTGGACGAAAATGACTGGGACGGTTTCAAGCTGCTGACCGAAAAACTCGGCAACAAGATACAAATCGTGGGTGATGACCTCTTTGTCACGAACATAGAGTTCCTCAGGCGGGGTATCGATGAGGGTGCTGCCAATGCAATCCTCATCAAACTCAATCAGATAGGTACGGTTACCGAAACCATCGAAGCCATAGAGATGGCGAAGCGGGCCAATTACACGGCAATCGTTTCCCATCGTTCAGGTGAAACCGAGGATGCGTTCATCGCCGACCTGGTCGTGGCAATGAATGCCGGGCAGATCAAAACCGGTTCTGCCTCACGCTCCGACCGTATGGCGAAGTACAATCAGCTGCTGCGCATCGAAGAGGGCCTGGGCGAAGCCGCTGCATTCAAGGGAAGATCGGTGTACTACAGCATCAAGAAGTAGAATTAAGGTGACACTTCACGAAAATAACTAGCAAATCCGGGGAAGCTGATTTCCCATGGGCATGGTTATCATGCGGGTCGTCCCGTAGAGGGTGCGCAGAGTGAGCCTCGGTTTCCCAGAATGGACCTTCCCGATCACCCGGCTCTCTTTTCCCGCGGGCGCACTTCTCATGGCAGCCAGACACGCCTCAGCGCTGTCACCCGGCACAACGACAACCATCTTTCCCTCATTTGCCATCATGAGCGGATCCATGCCGAGTATATCGCACACCCCCTGCACCTGTTCTTCAACTGGGATCTGCTCCTCGTCAATGGTTATACCGAGGCCGGAATGTTCAACCATTTCGGTGAGAACGGAGGCAATGCCTCCCCGCGTGGGGTCACGTGCACATCTCGCTTCGGGTACTGCTTCTATCACCAGCCGCATCAATTCTGCAAGCGGTGCACAGTCAGACACAATCTCCACATCAAGGGAAAAGTCCTTACGTGCACAGAGTATGGACGCCTCGTGATTCCCCAGAGGACCGTTAATGAGAATGAGATCACCCGGCTCTATATGCCCTGGTGAAAGTTCCACCCCCTCGGGAACCACACCCACACCTGTGGTGGAAATATACACACCGTCAGCCCTCCCCCGCTCGACGACCTTTGTGTCGCCCGTTATGAGTGAAACAGGAACGCGGTCAGCGGTGTGTTTCATGGATTGCAGTACTTTCTCGAGCTCGGCGAGGGGGAACCCCTCTTCGATGATCAACCCGACCGACAGGGCCAGGGGACGGGCAGCGGCAGTGGCGAGATCGTTGACAGTACCGCATATGGATAGCTTTCCAATATCGCCTCCGGGAAAGAACAGTGGGCTCACCACATATGAGTCGGTTGTCATGACGAGCGCGCCCCCTGAATCCCTGGCTTCCTGAATAACCGACGAATCCTCGAGCCTCTGAAGTACAGGATTGTCGAATATCTTCACAATAACCTTTTCGATCAGGTCGCGGGTACGCCGGCCGCCGCTTCCATGGGTGAGAAGCACCTTTTCCCTATGCATGCCCCGTTCCTTCGTATTTATAGTACGCGGCGCATGATCCCTCTGACGAGACCATACAGGGACCAACCGGTGATGCAGGGTTACAGTGTGAGCCGAACAGGGGGCATTCGGGAGGTATGAGGAGCCCCTTCAGTACATCGCCGCATCTGCATCCCCGGGGTTCCGGGATGGATCTGAGCTTCACATCAAATCTTTCCAGTGCGTCAAGATGGGCATACTCCTGCCTCAGCTTCAGGCCGCTGAGAGGGATGGTCCCGATGCCGCGCCATTCGGCATCGACCGGTTCGAACACGGCTTGCGTAACTTCAAGGGCCTTACTGTTTCCCTCGCCCTTGACAGCCCGGGTATAGGCGTTCTCAACCCGGGCTTCACCCTCCCTAATCTGCATGATGAGATGATAAATCGCCTGCAGCATGTCCACCGGTTCAAAACCTCCGACCACACAGGGTATATGGAACTGACGAGCAACGGGCTTATAGGCATCGGACCCGATGATGACGCTCACATGACCCGGGCACAGGAACCCGTCTATGCTGATTTCCTTTGAAGCACAGAGAGCCTCCAGTGCGGGAATGACAAGTCGGTTTGCGGCCAGAAAGCAGACGTTGCGCAAACCTCTCTGTGCCGTTTCGAGTACTGAAAGCGCGATGCTTGGGGTGGTAGTCTCGAAACCCACGCTGATAAATATGAAGTTTTTCTCCGGCTCCTCCTCAGCCATGCGCAGGAGATCGTATACGGAGTAGAGAACCCGCACGTCCGCTCCGTCTGCTCTCCGTTCCTCCAGTGTTTTGTCGGTTCCGGGGACCCTCATCATATCACCAAAGGTCGAGATTACCGTTCCGGGGACTTCGGACAACATCTGGGCAGCATTGATAATCGATGTCGGGGTCACGCATACAGGGCAGCCCGGGCCTGATATGAGCCGCAGGCCATCGGGCATGAGGCCCCTGAGGCCATACCGGGCAATAGCCGTGGTGTGTGTTCCGCACACCTCCATGATATTGACAGTGGCTGAAGGGCACAGCCGGGCGATATCTTGAGTCAGCTCACGGACCCGTTCTCTATCCCTGTACCTGTCGAGTTCCATTACTGCTCTTCCTTCGGAAAGATATACTCTGCGAGGAGCTCGGCCGTCTCCAGGGCCTCATCCTCCTCTATGACCTGTATGGCAAACCCCGCATGCAGGAGAACATAATCGCCAACCTTTGCCTCGGGTACGAGTTGAAGCCCCACGTTGACCTTAACACCGCTCATATTGACGACGCTTGCCACCCCATCGATGGATAGAATTTTTCCAGGTACGGCAAGACACATTACAAAGCACCTCCTTCAAGGAGCGCCAGGGCAGTGATCCCCTGACCGTAGGATATGCCACCGTCGTTGGGCGGCAACAAGCTGTTTACATAGACCTGAAAGCCCTTCTCCTCCAAACCGCCCGGGAAATGGCCCAACACGATCCTGTTCTGAAATACACCGCCACCTAAGGCAACCGTGCTGATGCCCGATTGCTCCCGAATACGTATACACATATCAATACTCGATAATATAACAGTGGAATGGAATCTGGTGGCGATCTTTTTATGCTCCACACCCTTTACCATGTCGCCCACAATACTTCTGATCATGTCATCAAAGTGAAGAACACCCTCATGAATCCTGTATGGATAGGGCTCGACCAGCTCATCGCAGCCGCCGGCTTCCCTTTCCAGCAGGATGGCTCCCTGTGCATCATAGGCAGGCGCGTAACAGAGTCCCATGATCGCTGACACTGCATCGAAGAGCCTGCCGCATGACGAGGTGTAGGGCGTGTTGAGCCCTGCGTCGATCATCTCCTCGAAGAGCTGCAGCTTTCTCATCCCAAGATGCTCGGTCAAGGGCAAGGTGGGTATCTGTTTTGATGAGCCGTAGGCGGCGAGGAGATAGCTTGCCCCCATGCGGTCGATTTCCTCTATGCTCTTTTCACCTCCAGGCATGGGAACAGTGGCATAGTGCCCGACGCGTTCGTAATGTGCGGCATCGGCCAGGAGAAACTCTCCGCCCCATACTGTCTCATCGGGACCGTAGCCTGTACCGTCGTAGGCCACGCCAATTACCCTTTCCCCCACGTTGTGTTCGCCAAGAACAGCGCTGATATGGGCATGATGATGCTGTATGCGCAGGAGCGGAACCTCCCACTCCGCGGCGGCCTTTTCAGCATAGTGTGTGCTTTCATAATCAGGATGCAGGTCACACGCCACAGCCTCGGGCTTTATCCTGAACATACTGAGAAAATCGGTCACGCCATGCGTGTAGGCATCCAGACTCTTCTCATTGTTCAGGTCTCCTAGATGATGGCTCAGGAAGGCCTTTCGCTCTTTGAACACACAGAAGGTGTTCTTCTCGGAGGCTCCTGCAGCGAAAACCTGCCGTTTCGAACGCTCTGCCCTGATCATTTTGGGCACATAGCCGCGCGATCTTCTGACAGGTACGACCCTGTTCCCCACACCCGACACAACAGAGTCGTCACAGGGACGGTGTATGTCACGGTTGTGTATGAGGAAGGCATCGGCAATATTCGAAAGGTTCCTTCCTGCGTCATCGTCACGGTACACCAAAGGCTCCTCACTGAAATTGGCCGATGTCATGATGAGAAGTCTATGACCCTCCTGCATAATCAGATGATGCAGAGGGGTATAGGGAAGCATGATCCCGAGACGGTCTGTATCCGGGGCGATCTCGGAGGGGAGCGTCTCAAACTCCCCGCTTCTCTGTACCAACACAATCGGTCGCGCCGGAGAGGTCAGAAGTTCTTCCTCCAGCTGAGAAACAACACAGTACCCTTTCACAGTCTCCAGATCTCTGGCCATCAGTGCGAAAGGTTTGCCTGGCCGCCTCTTTCTCTCACGCAGACGTTGAACCCAGGCCCCTCTTTCAGGTGAGACGGCAAGATGATACCCTCCGAGGCCTTTGACGGCTACAATGAGTCCCTGCCCGAGCAGATCGATCGTTTCTCCAATGGGATCGCCCTGCATTTCCGACCCGTCACTCAGCAGGAGCCTCAGTTCGGGACCGCAGACTCCGCAGGCGTTCGGCTGTGCGTGATACCGCCGGTTCAACGGGTCCCCATACTCAGCACTGCACTGTTCACACATGGGGAATACCCGCATGGTCGTGTTCTCACGGTCATAGGGGATGGTCTGAATAATGGTGAACCGGGGACCGCAATCAGTACAGTTGGTAAAGGCATAGCGGTAGCGCCGATCGGCAGGATCAATTATCTCCTGCAGGCAGGAATCGCAGGTGGCAATATCGGGAGACACAGGGGTAAATCCTCCCCCATCCTCCCCGCTCCCTTTGATGACGAATTCCTTATATCCGTATGGTCGGACAATATCAATGGAGCTCTCATGAATCTCTGCAAGTACGGGGGGGTCGTGTAAAATACCCTCGTAGAATTGCCGAATGGATGTTTCGGTACCATCAACCTGAATGAATACTCCTCTGTCCGTGTTCCGTATGTTGCCCTTGAGATCCAGAGAAAGTGCGCGCCGGTATACAAGGGGCCGGAACCCGACACCCTGTACAATCCCCTGAAACCGGATTACTGCACCGATTATCCTGTCCATCTAGGGAAGCCTTTGAAGAATCCAATCGAGGAGCTGATCGAAGCCGCCTCCGGTTACGGCAGAGACCGGTATGACGGACGCATCGGGATTGGTCGCGGACATACCCCGCGTGAAGTTGCCCATTTTGAAGTTGGTATTTTGCTCGAGATCCATTTTGTTCAGAACCACGAGATCAGCCGTTTTGAACATGGAAGGGTATTTCTCCGGCTTGTCATCCCCCTCTGTAATACTCGACACGATGATTCTGCCCCGCTCCCCTAGCTGAAAACTGGAGGGGCAGACGAGATTGCCCACATTCTCAATAAAGAGTAGGGACAGACCATCCAGATTGAGCGTGTCGATGGCCGACCTTACCATGGCGGCGTCAAGATGGCACGCACCGTTGGTATTGATCTGTGCCGACTGTACCCCGGTTTTGGCAATGCGCTCAGCATCGTTGGAGGTTGCCAGATCTCCCTCGATAACAGCAGCGGCAGCATGCTCGGGGAGCATGGGAATCAGTTTTTCCAGCAGCGCAGTTTTCCCGGCACCGGGTGAACCCATGATATTCCACGAAACAATATTCTTTTCTCGAAGCAGGTTTTCGATATCCCGCGCAAGGAGATCATTAGCCTTGAGGATATCGCTCATGACGTTTACTTTCATGACATCTCCATTCAGTCAGCCTTCCGGTCGAACTCTCAGTCACCCTCAAAGGAAAGCACCTGGAGCTCATTTCCCCCGGACCGCTCGATTTCAATCCGGACACCCTCAGTCATGGTGTCCTTCGAAAGCATTTCAAATGCAAATACGAGCGCGTCTGGTAGTACACCCGAAAATTCACCGATCTTGAGATTGATCTGTTCTATCTTATGTATGCCGACCTGCAAGGCCTTGTTCGTGATGATCTGAAGAAGCTCTTCAGCAATCGATAGCTCGTGCATTTAGTGCTTGACAAAGACGAAATAGCGGGATTACTATCTATTCCAACATGAGATATTGTTAGTTAATTATTTAACAATATCTCGATTTGATGGAGAACTTACCCACAATTGTCGTGGTTGAAATGTACTAGCGGCACGTTTTCCGGTCAAGCAAAGAAAAAATCACTCCAGAGCTAAGTGATGACACATGCTCAATACCTACCGAATAGTACGCACAATCACAAGAGTATAAACATCACTGGGTATAACAGCTAGAATACTTGCTTAAAACCCTACACATATGACAGGGGGTGATAGAACAGACAGCAGAAAACCAAATGAAAGGAAGGCCAACTTTCTCACCCTATGGAATCTGATACAGGTGAGAAGTGAACTCTTGAATTGAATACCTATGTGGAGGTACAGTGATGGCAAAGGATCAAAGCAGTACCATCAAGGAGATCATAACGGAGTTCGGAAATGATCGCCACCGCTTGATGGACATTGCACTCAAAGTGCAATCCCAGCTCGGATACATCTCCGAGGACAACATGGAGGCCATTGCACAGACCCTGGGTATACCGCTCGTCGAGGTCCGTGACATGGTCAGCTTTTACTCTTTCCTCCCTCGTGAAAAGGAGGGCAAAAATGTAATCCATCTCTGCAATGCAGTAGTGGAAAAGATGCATGGTATGGATCTTGTTGCCAAGGCATTTGAAAAAAATCTGGACATCCCGTTTGGCAGCACCACTGAAGATAAGAAGATCACTCTCAAATACACTCCGTGCATGGGTATGAGTGATCAGCCGCCTTCGGCACTCATCAACTGCATTCCTGTCACAAAGATATGTCCGGAAGATGTACCGGGAATTATTGAAGATATTATAAAAGGATCCAAGTACAGCTGCGAAAAACGAGCCTCCTCTATTCCTGCCGCCCAGGTGGAGACAAACCTGATGAAGGAGGGTGAGGTCATCTTCTCGCCTATGGAACGTGGTGCGGCAGTGCGTTCTGCTGCAATTCGCACTCCCGATGAAGTTATTGATGAAATTACCAGTTCAGGGTTGCGAGGCCGTGGAGGGGCAGGCTTCCCCACAGGCATGAAATGGGGCTTTTGCAGGAAGGCGAAGGGCGACGATCATTATATCATCTGCAATGCCGACGAGGGAGAGCCGGGCACATTCAAAGACCGGGTTATTCTGACAGAAGCGCCGGATCTTCTCTTCGAAGGAATGACGGTTGCCGGTTACGCACTCGGTGCGAAGGAGGGGCTGCTCTATCTCAGAGGTGAATATGCATACCTGCTGGGTTATCTCGAGCAGATTCTCGAGAGTAGAAGACATCTCGGTCTTCTCGGGAAAAACATCGTTGCAAAAGAGGGTTTCGACTTCGATATCAGAATACAGCTCGGTGCCGGTGCCTATATATGCGGCGAGGAGTCATCCCTCATCGAATCACTTGAAGGAAAACGTGGTGCACCGAGACATAGACCTCCCTTCCCGGTAACGGACGGCTACATGCATCAGCCCACTTCCGTTAACAATGTGGAAACGCTTTGCTGTGCAGCGCGAGTACTCGAGAAGGGGGCTGACTGGTTCAAACAGCTTGGAACGAAGGACTCCACAGGTACAAAGGCTCTGAGCGTATCGGGTGACTGCAAACACCCGGGCGTGTACGAGATCGAGCTTGGTATTGCAATTAATGATCTTCTCGAAATGGTCGGCACGGATCACCCACAGGCTGTGCAGATCGGCGGACCTTCAGGTAACTGTGTCGCTCCGAAGGACTTCGGCCGCAAGATCTGCTTCGAGGACATCGCCACCGGAGGCTCGGTGATCGTGTTCGGCAAGAAGAGAAATCTCCTAGAAATCGTGAAGGAGTTTACCGAGTTCTTCAACGACGAATCCTGCGGCTGGTGCACACCCTGCAGGGCAGGAACGACGATCATCCTGAAAATGCTCGACAAGATACTGGAGGGCAGGGGTTCCATGCAGGACCTTGAGATGCTTAAAAAAGTTGGCAACACCATCAAGACGATGAGCCGCTGCGGGCTTGGACAGTCTGCCGCAAATCCCATTCTCACCACACTGCAGAACTTTCGAAATCTCTACGAGGACCTGTGTAAAACCGACGAGTATATACCACCCTTCGACTATGAAAAGGCAATTTCCGTCGGGGTTGAAATAGCCGGCAGAGACCCGGTGGAAGAGGAGGAGTAAACACATGGACAAGATCGCAATCATCATTGACGGTAAGGAAGTTGAGGCCAAAGCCGGGCAGACCATAATGGAAACGGCAATCGCTGCGGGTATATATATTCCGCACCTCTGCTATCAGGAAGAACTGGCCCCCGGTGGCCACTGCCGTGTGTGCACCGTCTTGGTAAACGGCAGACCCCAGAGTTCCTGCACGCACCCTGCAGCTGAAGGAATGGTCATTGATAACGATACGCCCGAACTTCTGGAGGAAAGGCGCCGTATCATCGAGATGCTCTTTGTGGAGGGAAATCATATCTGCCCCTTCTGCGAGAAGCAGGGCAACTGCGAACTGCAGGCCCTTGCATACCGGTTCGGTATGATTGTACCGACCCTCCCCTACCTGCACAGGAAAATCGAAGTTGACGCAACCCATCCCGATGTATTCATCGACAGGAACCGCTGCGTGCTCTGCGGGCGATGCATTCGCGCCTCCCGCGATGTGGACGGCAAGAACGTTTTCGGCTTCGAGGGTCGCGGTCCTCAAAAGAGCATTGCCCTCAATACGAAGGGTGCACTCTCGGACACACAGCTCGATGCGGCGGACAAGGCGGCTTCCATATGCCCCACAGGCAGTATCGTGGTGAAGCGGGTTGGCTATGCCATCCCCTATGGAAAGCGAAAGTTCGACAAGGAGCCGATCGGTTCAGAGATCGAGAAGGCAAAATAAAGTCCCCATATAGAGGTTGATAAAATGGCAAAACCGAAAGTCGCAACAACTCATATGACCGGTTGCTTTGGCTGTCACATGTCGCTTCTGGACATCGATGAGCGTATCGTCGACCTGATCCAGCTTGTGGACTTTGACAAGTCGCCGATAAACGATATCAAGAAGTTCACCGGTCCCGTTGACGTGGGGATCATCGAGGGAGGCGTTTCGACACAGGAGAACGTGGAGGTGCTGCGGATGTTTCGAAAGTACTGCAAGATCCTCGTTGCTGTGGGCGAATGCGCCCTGACCGGCGGTATTCCTTCTCTCCGGAACACCGTGCCGCTGAAGGAATGTGTGGAGGAGGCATACCTCAAGGGCTTCACCGTTGTCGACGGTGTTATTCCCAACGACCCCGATATTCCGCTTCTGCTCGACAGGGTGTACCCCTGCCATGAAGTGGTGAAAATCGACTACTTCCTGCCCGGCTGTCCTCCGCCGGCGGATGCGTACTGGGCTGCGCTCACCGCGCTGCTCGAGGGCAGGGAACCTGAGCTGCCCTACGAATTGATTAAATATGACTAAATATGGAGGCATAACATGGCTTCAAAGGCAAGAAAGATCGTAATCAATCCGGTTACGAGGATCGAAGGTCATGCCAAGGTCACCATCAGACTCGATGAAAATGGCAAGGTTGACAAGGCACGAATGCATATAGTGGAGTTTCGCGGCTTTGAGCGGTTTGTACAGGGCCGCATGTACTGGGAAGCTCCCGTCATTGTGCAGCGCCTCTGCGGTATCTGCCCGGTGAGCCACCTGCTCTGCGCTTCCAAGGCAATGGATATAGTAGCCGGTGTGGACAAGCTGACACCCACCGCCGAGAAGATGCGCAGGCTCCTGCACTTCGGACAGACCTATCAGTCTCATGCCCTGCACTTCTTCCACCTGAGCGCTCCCGACCTGCTGCTCGGGTATGATGCCGACCCCGCCATACGAAACGTGATCGGCCTTGCGGTTGAGCACACGGAGCTGGCCGTACAGGCGGTGAAGATGCGCAAGTGGGGACAGGAAATCATCAAAGCCACATCCGGGAAGAAGATTCACGGCACCGGTTCCATTCCGGGCGGATTCAACAAGAACCTCTCCATCGAGGAGCGGGATTTTCTGCTCAAAGACGTGGATCAGATGATACAGTGGGCCGTGGATGGTCTCAACCTGTACAAAGAACTGTACATGAAGGATATCGACACACTCGGACCCCTCGGAAGCTTCGAGTCCAATGACGTGAGCATCGTTCGCGAAGACGGTGCACTGGACATTTATGACGGGAAGCTTCGCGCCAGGGACAAGGATGGCAACGACATTTTCGACATGGTTGAACCAGTCGAGTATTACAAGTACATCAAGGAAGGGGTACGGAACTGGAGCTACATGAAGTTCCCCTTTATCGTCTCACTGGGACAGGAGAAGGGCTGGTACCGGGTAGGCCCGCTGTCGCGTGTCAATAACTGCGATTTCATCGATTCACCGATTGCGGAAAAGGAGCGGCAGGAGTTCAAGGCGCTTGGCAAGGGAAGGCCGGTGCACTCCACCATGGCCTATCATTGGGCGAGGCTCATCGAAACGGTGCACAGCGCTGAGAAGATCAAGGAGCTCTTGGGTGATCCGGATCTTCAGAAGGATGATCTGCTCTTGACGGGCGAGAGGAGGCCCGAGGGCATCGCCATCATCGAGGCACCGCGCGGCACTCTCTTCCATCACTACCGGGTTGATGAGAACGACCAGATAACCATGGCCAATCTCATCGTTTCAACGACTAGCAACAATCAGCCCATGAACGAATCGGTCCGTATCGTTGCAGAACAGTATCTTGAGGGGGAGAAAATAACCGAACCGCTGCTGAACCTTGTTGAGGTGGCCATCAGGGCGTATGATCCCTGCCTGAGTTGTGCGACCCATGCAGTGGGCCAGATGCCCATGCATGTAACGCTGATCGATGCCGATGGAAACATGCTCGACGAAAAGGTCAGGGACTGAACGGATTGAGCAGAATACTTCTTTACGGGTACGGGAATCCGGGCCGTCAGGACGATGGAATCGGGCCCGTATTTGCTGAAGAGATCGAATCGCTGCATCTGTACGGGGTTGAGACTGATGCAAACTATCAACCCCACATAGAGGATGCGGCACAGATCGTTCAGTATGACCTGGTCATCTTTGTCGACACCACGGTCGAGGAGGTCGATGATTTTTTCGTACGCCGGCTCAAGCCGGCAAAGAAAATCACCTTCACAAGCCATCTGGTGAAACCGGAATCCATCCTCGCCATGTGTGAGGACATGTACAAAAAGATTCCGGAGGCGTGGCTGATTGGCATACGTGGATACGAGTTCGAATACATCGAGGGTTTTACCGGCAGGGCGGCAGTAAATTACAAACGGGCTCTCGATTTTATTACATTTCTATTAAGATTATACGGGGAAAAGACTATGGCACAAAAAACAGTTCTCATTATTGATGACGATGCCGACATCAGGGCATCGATTCGTATTGTACTGGAAGCAGCAGGTTTTTCCGTGGGCGAAGCGGGAGATGGCAAGGAAGGACTGAAGATTGCCGAGGAGGTAAAACCGGATGCTGTCATCGTTGACCTGATGATGGAAACCGTCGACGCGGGGAGCAAGGTGTCCACACAGCTGAAGGAGGATGGTTTCAACTGTCCGATCTATCTGCTGAGTGCTGCCGGCGACACGGTGCGGTACAACATCGATGCAAAAGAGCTCGGGCTTGCGGGCATATTCCAGAAACCCATCAAGCATGAAGTGCTCATAAACACACTGAAAAAGGCATTGAAGGTCGACTGATTGTTCAGGGGAGTGGGGAGATCCACGCCTCAGGGTAGAAAAACAAACTGCTCTTCCCGGATCTTTCTTCTCGGTATACCCTTCGGAATAAGGAATTTTCGCATCGATCTGATAAGAGCGAGAGGTCCGCAGAGGAAGAAGGTACCGGTAAGGTCTTCCTGAAGCAGGTCTTCTACCTTATCAGGTGTCAAGCGCCCCGCAAGTCCCTTCCAGCCGGGTTGAGAGGTCACGATATAGAACAGCTTCCAGTTCGGGATATTTTCGAACCACGAATCGAGCTCTTTCCTGAACAGAATCTCCGACTCGTGATGAACTGAGTAGAGGAGATACACATCGGGGGGGTTCTCCAATGTTTTGAGCCGCTTGCATATCGCGTAGATCGGTGTGATGCCCACACCGCCCGCTATCATGATGTACCGCTCATCTTTCACCAGTTCAGGACAGAAGCCTCCATATGCCACATCGAGCTTGACCCGATCACCCTTTTGTATCTCACCGATACGGTTCGTGAAATCACCGAGCGCCTTAATGGTCATGGAAATGAATTCCTCATCATCTGTGGAAGTCAGGCTGAAGGGGTGCCAAATCCGCCATCTGCCGCCGAGATGTGCACTGAGAAAGCCAAACTGTCCAGGAAGATATGCTGCCTCAGGCTTCTCCATGATGAGGGAGTACACTCCTCTGCACTCCTCCCTCACCTCTCGCACCTCATAGCTCTTTGACCGCCGTGATACCTTGTGTATGAACTTCATGATAATCGTGACAACATGCAGCATCCAGAGCGCAAGCCAGAAGTAGCGAAAAAACCCGAACATGTCGCTTCCGAGCCTGAAGCTGTGGAAGAAGGCCAGGGTGATCACCGCGAAGGTTACCCAGTGCAGATACTTCCACGCTTCATACCGCACTCCCCATATCCTGCCGAGAAAGGTTGAACCTGCAATAAGCAACAGAAGGAGAAACGACCCAAACCCGTATGCCAGGGGGGGTGTGACAACCAGGGGAATCTGCTCGGCAGCATAGGTACCCAGTATGAGAATGGGATGCAGGCTCACAGTCAATATACCGAGGAAACCGAGGGTACGGTGAAAGGAAACCCGCCGGTCATAAGACATGAGCCGCTCCAGTATCCCTATCTTGGCTGTCCACAGGTACTGAAAGAGGAGAATGAAGTAGGCCGCCAGGCCGAAATACTTGCCGAGCATGTAGAAGAAATCGTCCGTTCCCAGGGGAAATGACATGGTTCTGCTGATCATGATTAGGGGCAGGCCACATGAGAGGAGGAAAAAGAGACACAGTATCAGTACGGCACCTTTTGAAACCACGGTTATTTCCCTCTATGCATAAGTGTTGGCGAAACTGTTCTAACGATACTAACTATAGTGTGTAAGCTCAACCTCTTGTTGAAAAATACCCAATCCGTGTCGCGCGCTGCAGGGTGACAGCCTATGCACATCTCCACTCTTCCCCACCACATAAAAATATGCGTAACAGTATAAGAAAAATTTAGCACAATTTTAGTACGTGCTCTCATCCAGGTCAAGCATTATGGAAATTATGGTGACAGCCCACTTAAATAAGCTCGTTAGTCGGAAAATTACGTTAATTATGTAGCACCAATTATGTGATGTGTCCCCGTAATTACTTTGATCGTACCGACCAGCCTAGTTTTTACCCAGTACCGTTTCCTCGATCTTCATGAGCTGGTCACGGTACAGCGAGGCGATGTTTGCGCCATAATCGGCAATCAACTGTATGATATTCCGTGGTGAATCCCCCCGATCGGTACTGTTGATTCGGTCTCCCGCATCGCCCAGCCCGGGCAGTATATATGCCTTGCGATTCAGGACCGGATCCATCCACAGGGTGTAGACCTTGACATTTTCGATTGCACGGACTATGCGGAGCGAACCCTTGAGTACGGATATGACGTTGAAAAAGCTTACGGAGCGGGGCTCCACGCCCTGATCGCGAAGATACTTTATGATGGTTACCAGACTCCCCCCCGTCGCATTCATGGGATCTGCAAAGAAGAGATCCTTCCCATTGAGGAGATCGAGATCGAAGTAGGACCGTTTTAAATTGAGCACATACTCCATGTTGTCCTCTTCCTTTGTATCGTCACGGGCGATCTTGAACAGCGCAAAGGGAGTAATATAATTGTCCGAAGTATACTCCTGTATCTCTTTTGACATGATCATGGAAGGCAGCAGTGCGCCCCGGAGCATTACACACATAACGCTGTTGGTGACCATGTCATCAACATCGGGGATCTTGTGTACCGCATAATTCTGTACCGGGATCGTCACCGGCGTGCTGACAATGATGTAGTTTTTTCTCTTCCTCCTGTTGCCACCGAAGGCGAGATTGAACAGGAGCTCGTATGCCCGCTGTATATAGTAGATAAACTCTGGTGTTTGCGTCCGGACATCCCGCAGCTTTGCAATGAGCCGGGAAGCCTCACCGTGTATGGCCTCAGGTGTCTCGAAGGAGTAGACGTGAATCTGAGGTTCGACAGCTACGATCTCCTGCATGACCTTTCCCATACCGTTGTACAGGTGTATTAAATTGTCCTTGGCACTTCTCTGTACTTCTGCTTTGCCCCTTCCCACGAGCTCCCTGCATGAATCGATTGCCTCTTCATACTGCCGGTTCAAACGCTCGATATTTTCCCTGTCCCTGTCGGTCAGATACCCGTCGAGATCGCTCGCTTTCAACACAATGTGCTCCATAGAGAACTCCCCCGATATCAGATTGTATAGGGTGAAAAATGGACGGTCAATCGGAAAAAGTGGAGTGATGAGATCGGAAGTATGCTACTGTCTTGATGAACCGGTTGCAATCATGAGCCCGATTTCCTCTCTCTTGGCCTGTGCTCCATCGATTATGTTCACCAACTCTCCTCTGGACATCACCGCGATACGATCGCTCAGTGCCATTATCTCATCAAGGTCCTCGGAAACGAGGAGGAATGCGGTGCCGTGCTCACGCAACTCCATGAAAAGCTGCCAGGTGAATTCTATCGCCTTTGCATCGAGTCCCTGTGTAGGGTACACGGCAATAATCAATTTCGGTTTCCGCCACGTTTCGCGGCTTAAAATGAGTCGCTGTATGTTGCCTCCGGATAGAATACGCGTCTCGGTTTTCCACAGATCAGAAACGAGTGCCCCGAATTTGGCGACAATATCTTCCGTGTGCTGCGTGATCTGGGGAATGTTGAGAAAGGAATTCTTTGAGAATGGTGCAACGTGTACATCCTTGAGCACAACGTTCTCCGCAACGGTCATGGGCTCGATAACGCCCATCTCCCTCCTCTTCTCCGGTATGTGCGCAACACCCGCCCATATAATTTCTCCGGGGGAACGGTTCGTGAAATCCTCCCCTCCGATATACACATGGCCGACAGCAACCTTTCGGAGCCCTGCTACCACTTCGGCGAGCTCACTCTGTCCATTGCCCGAGATTCCCGCAAATCCGAGTATTTCACCCTCCCGTATGGTAAAGGATATGTCCCGAAGGGACGGCTCCCCATTGGTCGAAGGGGCATCGAGATCTTTGACCTCGAGAAAGATGCTGTCGGACTTGACCGGTTTTCGTTCAAGATGAACGGGCGTATGCTCACCGAACATGAGGCGTACGAGCTCGTTCTTGTCCGTTCTGGAACTGTCTTTGGTTCCCATGTTCTTCCCGAGACGGAGAACGGTAATGCGGTCGCCCACCTGCAGAGCTTCCTCGATCTTGTGGGTAATGAACAGGATCGCGTATCCCATGCCGGCCATGTGTTCCAAAGCCGTGATCAGATGTTCGGCATCGGTCGAGATGAGCGAAGTGGGCTCGTCGAGGATAAGTATCTCAGGTTCATGGTAGAGTACCTTGACAATTTCAGCCCTCTGCTGCTCACCTGCAGAGAGATCCTCAACACGTGAATCTGGATCGACGTACAGCTTATACTTATCGGAGAGCGCCTTAACCCGTTCCCTCACCTCCTGTATGGGATATGAGAAATCGGATACAGAAAGCCCGAGTGCGATGTTCTGTGCAACGGTAAAGGGTTTTACAAGGGCAAGCTCCTGGTGTACCATACCGATACCGTGCTGGATACCGTCCTTCGGCGACCTCAGCGTTACAGGTTTTCCCTTGACGAGTATTTGCCCGTCGGTAATGCTGTAGAACCCCGAGAGACAGTTTGCGATGACCGTTTTGCCTGCACCGTTCTCCCCAAGGAGTGTATGGATCTCCCCTGCTCGAATATCGATGTCGATATGATTCAATATGAGATGCTTCCAGACACCGGGAAAATCCTTACAGATCCCCTTCCCTTCGAGAAGCACATCTCCCACTCGTGTATTTGAACCGCTTTCCCTTCTCACCATTACATCCTCCCTATTCTCGCTCATAGGGTATACCCATGGCAGCCGGGAAACGAACCCGTCCGATAACGCCCGCAACGATCAACAGCGTCACCACATAGGGGGCCATAGCCACAAACTGCCATGGAACGACCTTCTGAACAGCCGGCATGGTGGCAATCCACACTGCAAGGTTGTCAAAGAATCCGAAGATAAACCCGCCGAGCAGAACCAGTAGAGGATTCAGGCCACTGAAAACAACGGTGGCCAGTGCAATAAACCCCCTTCCTGCAGAGATCTCTTTTGTCACTGAACCGATCCAGTCGATGCTGATATAGGCACCTGCCAATCCCGTAAGCGATGCACCGACTGCCGTTGAGAACAGCCGGGTGAGGTTGACCTTGATTCCGGCTACATCCGCTGCTTGCGGATTTTCACCCACAGCACGTATCTTGAGACCGAGCCTTGTCCTGAAGAGGATGAAGTATACGATTATGGGAAGTGCAATGGCAACGAAGATGAGCGGGCTCAAACTCCCATATGGTGTGGAGATATCCACCATCCTGCTCTCTTCGGCAACAGCATGGTGTCCGGGAACTCCCAAATGTATGAGCCAGAACGCAACCATACCTGCTGAGAAGAGATTTATCCCAACGCCGCCTATGAGCTGCACTCCGCGAAAGTAGGTGCATATGAGCCCGAAGACCAGACCAATCGTGAATCCCGTCGCAGCTCCAACGATGAGCCCGACGAGAGCTCCCCCGGCTTCGGCACCAAGGGCACCAGTCATTGCGCTCAGAAGAAGTATACCCTCGAGCCCTATATTGAACAGACCTGCAGATTCCCCGATTGTCTCACCGGTCCCGGTGATGGTAATAGGAACCATTGCATGGAGGGAACCGATGAATATGCCCCAAAAAAAATTGATATTCATGCCTGCCTCCAAATCAAACGCCTACACTCATGGATCATTCACTCAGCTCCTCAGATATAATTGCAGTAAACTCTCAATAGATACGATCTGTATCCTTCTCACTCAGATGCTCTTGCTTTGAAGAGATTGGATGTTTTCAGCTTATTTAAGAATGGGAATAGACGCATCAGCTCCGGAATAGCCAGGAACAGCACAACAATTCCCTCAACGACGCGTACCATTTCGAGGGGGACCTGCGCAAAAATCTGCATCGTTCTGCCACCTGCCAGGAGCCCACCAAAGAAGAGTGCGGCGAAAATGATCCCTATGGGATGGTTTCTCCCTATCATGGCCACCGCAAGCCCCTCGAACCCGAGACCATTAATAGCCGGCATACCACTGTACACGGCGTAGGTCGGAGGGCGTCCCATGACATGCACTGCACCGGCCAGACCAGCCGTTACTCCTCCCGATATGAACACGAAGAGAATTATTTTCCATTTGACAATGCCTGCATAGGTTGCGGCAAGCTCGTTGTGCCCCATTGCACGTATATCGAAACCGATAACCATACGCCACAGTAGGATGAAAATCACTATTGCCAGTACTATGGATATGATGAGACTGTAACTGAGGCTCGTTCCCGGGACAAGAAGGGCAAACCGTGATCCCTCCGCAATACTGACGGTTTTCTCACCTCTCAGCGGGTCAACGAGAATCTTAGCAATGAGATAGAATGAAAGAAAATGTGAGATCCAATTCAGCATGATGGTAGAAATGACTTCATGCACACCTCTGGTAGCCTTGAGAAGGGCAACGGGCAGGCTCCAAATTGCCCCAGCGAGTGCTGCAAATATGAGACTGAGTGCAAAGCTCACTGCTGAAGGAAGCCGAAAGAGGGTG
>JAGLSF010000079.1 GCA_023136305.1 Spirochaetota bacterium | reverse complement strand
CTTGGCATGTACGGCTTTGGTGCCGCAGCACATATTCTGATTCAGATTGCCATTCATCAGGGCCGTTCTGTTTATGCCTTTACAAGGCCGGGCGACGTGAGTGGGCAGGAGTTTGCCCGAAGCCTTGGCGCATCCTGGGCCGGTGATTCGACAGTGACACCCCCCGCTGAACTTGACGCCGCCATCATCTTCGCGCCGGTCGGCAGCCTTGTGCCCGAAGCCCTTCGTGCAGTCCGAAAGGGGGGTGCTGTGGTCTGTGCCGGAATACACATGAGCGACATTCCCTCCTTTCCCTATCACCTGCTCTGGGGAGAGCGATCGATACGCTCAGTTGCCAATCTGACAAGGCGGGATGGAGAGGAGTTCCTGGAGATTGCCCCGAAGGTGCCTGTTCACAACCGAGTGCAGAGATATACGCTCGAACATGCAAATGAAGCGCTCGCTGACCTGAAGGAGGGGAGGGTGCAGGGCGCTGCGGTGCTCAGTATCCGTGAATAGGTTGGGGGTGCCTATCTGACGACGAGTGTGGTCCATGCACCGGGTATGTAACGGTTTATAAACTGCAGGACCTCCTCGCGTTCTACTCCGTCAATCGCCTCGAATCTCTCTTCGAGGCTCAGGACCTGCTCACCCCGAATGAGACGTTCAGACTCGTAATGGGCCCTTTTGACGGGTGATTGATATAAAATGGCAAGGCGTGTAATCACATAGCTCTTTGCCAGGTACAACTCCTCATCGGAGGGAGGCTCCTCTGTCAGGCTCTGGAGCACCCTTTCCGTTTCTCTGATCACCCGGTTGTAGTTCCTCTTTCTCGTGGTTGCAAGGATGAACCAGGTGTAGGGTTGTATCCGTATGGAGAAGTAGGGCGAGATACTGTAGACGAGCCCGCTCTTCTCCCGAACCTCTTCGTAGAGCCTGCCGCCAAGCGAGTTGTCGAGCACAGCGTTCACGACCTCGATGAGCACGGTATCCCTGCGGTCAAAATCCTCCAGCCTCGTTCCTATGATAATCCCCGCCTGTGTTATGCCGCCCCGCTTTTCCTTGAAACCGGGAAGCCTCCCCGGTTGCTGTTTCCTGATCTCTCTTTTAGGCGCTGTCTGCAACTGAGGATCAGAACCAAAGGTGGTTGATACAAACCGAACCATTTTCTCTCCATCCAGGTTTCCCGACAATGCCAGTACCATATTTCCAGGAGTGAAGAATGTTCTGTATAATATCAGAAGCTCATTCCTCTCCATTTTCTCAATGTTCCTGATTCTCTCTTCAGGAGACGCATAGAAGTCAGGATAAAAAACTACCCGATAAAAGTCGAATCCCACGTGGAGTGGAGAATCCTCCTGCGTACGTATGGTCTGTATGGCAATGTTTTTGGACTTGTCGAGTTCCTCATCCAGAAAAAGGGGATGCCGGATCAGGTCGTGCACCAGTTCGAGGAGCAGATGCATATTCTCAGATGCGACTGTGGCCTCGATGGCCCAGTAATCTCCTCTGATATAGGTGTCAACAGAATCTCCGAGCTGCGAGATATGGAGGCTGATGTCATCTGCCGTTCTGTGCTGTGTCCCCCGCATAAGTGTATCGAGGATAAGTCGGTACGTTCCACGTTCCTGAACGGTCTCAAACTGCGTTCCGCCATAGATGAGGAGACTCATGCCTGCAAGACCGCTTTCAGCAGATTCAGATATGGAAAGCGTGAAGCCGTTATCGAAACGGTATAGGGAAGTCTGTGGATGTGCCATCCCCCAGGTGAGCAGCAGGAACAGAGCAAGAATATAAAACGTTCTCTTCATAATGATTTTGTGGTGAGGTATTTAAGGATGAGAAACAGCCGCTCAGGACCTCTTGCAGGCCGCATTTCAATGGTGATCGTCTTTTCATCGGAGAAGTAGACGCGCCCGATGCGCATGACATCCTCCTTCTGCACATTCTCGAGGGCCTGTACGTACTCAGAAACGGTCATGATCATGTTTCTGTATGTCAGGTTTTCGAGCTGGAACCACGCGAGATCTTCTGGTCGGTCGAGATTGAGCTTAACCCGTGCAATGAGGGCCCTCTTTGCTGCCTCGAACTCTGACAGGCTGAACATGCCTCTCTTCAATGCAGCCATCTCATCCTGAATAAGGGAACGGACGGCATCCATGTCGTCGGGATCGACGCTGAGAAACACAGCCCATATGCCTGTATTCGAGTAGGCATACCAATTCGTGTAAAGCTGCTCCGTGTACCCGGACTCCGTTATGATACGGCGGTGGAGCCTGGAATGTACACCCGACGCAAACAGAATATCAAATACCTCCATGGTGAAGAAGTCGTCGTCATTTTTCCCCGGTGTAAGAAAACCATAGATGAAAAATGACTGCTTGATAGGAATTTTCTTCATCAGAGTGTTCAGTGCCGGCTCCGGGACCTCGAACTGCACAGATGGTACCGGCCGTACTTCTCCGGTACGGTAAAGAGCACGAAGCTCCCCCAGTGTTTCGAAGGCATTACACCTGCCTGCAGCAATGACGGTCATGTTCGCAGGCGAGTAGTATGTGTGGTAAAAATCACGCACATCCGGGAGGGTAATGGATCTTATGGTTTGTTTTGTTCCGATAACGAAGCTGGTCAATGGTGAACCCGGGAAGATCTGTTTCACAAGCTGGGTCAGGACCATGGCCCTCGGATCGTTCCTGCCCAGGGCAAGCTCCTCAAGCACGATCTCCCGTTCCCCTTCCAGGTCCTGTTCAGTAAACTGGGGATTGCGTACGATTGTTGTCAGTGCATCCATGGATTCACTAAAATGCTCGGGAAGCACGGTGAAGTAGTAGGAGGTGAGTTCCATATCAGTGACAGCGTTTACACTTCCGCCCGTCTCTCGAATGGTGGTAAGGGGGCTCGATCCGGCGACCTCCCTGAGGAGAAGATGCTCGAGCAGATGTGATATGCCGGCATTCTGCTCGGATTCATACCGCCCGCCGACCTCCACTGAAATCATTCCGAAGACAACAGGGGAAGAGGGAATCTCCATGACAAGAAGCCGGGTGCCATTGGGGAGCTCATCGAGGATCATAATCCCACGGGCGGTCTCTACAACAATTGGCGGTTCCTCCATGGCGGGCCCTGTTGGTCTTCCAGGGTCTCCATTCCCCTGGGTGACGCCCGGGCTGAAAGATGGCGTGAGGAGAAACCAGATGGAGATAATTGTCAAGCCCGTCATGATCTTCATGGAGAAATGCGTGGCCTATGGAGGATATATTTACTATTACGATACGTAAGCCGGTCCTAGTTGTCAACGGTTCTTGGTAGAGAGAAATCAGATTGGGAAGAAAAGGTGACGGTCGAGCTTTTATCCCATCGTAAAAAAGTGGTGAAAATTACTTTGAAGAGCATTGTGCTGGCGAACTTCGAGTTTTACACCCGAAAATAAGAATGATCTGTAAAGATTTTCTTTTGTCGCTGAATATTGGAGAATCTCGAAGTTCGTCCCATGAAATTACTCGCCTTTGGTGTACAGTGGAAATGTGAACTCAGCAGAACCGATGCAGGAGCCCTTCGATTATGTCGGCCGAGACAGGTCTTGAGAAATGATATCCCTGTATGGCGTCGCAGCCGAGAGAACGCAGTATGGTAAGCTGCTCGCCGGACTCGACGCCTTCTGCGGTTACCCGGATGCCGAGGCTGTGCGCCATTGCGATGATTGCCCTGATAATTGCCACGTCTTCCGAATCCCGTGTCATATTGACAACGAAGGAGCGGTCGATCTTGAGTATCTGCACGGGCAATCGTTTCAGATAACTCAGAGATGAGTATCCTATACCGAAATCATCTATGGAGATCTGTATTCCCCTGTTCTTCAGTGATTCGAGAAGATGCACAGTCTCGTCACATCGGTGGATTGCACTGTTTTCTGTGATCTCCAGTCCCAGGAAGTGCGGATCCATCTCCGTCTGGGCGAGAACTTCATTCACCTGCATGAGCAGGTTTCGGTGTTTCAACTGCCGCATGGAGAGGTTTACCGCTATGCGAACGGCAGGGAAGCCCCGTTCCTGCCACTTCTTGTTCTGTTCGCAGGCTCTCCGCAGCACATACTCACCTATCGGTACGATAAGGCCGCTTTTTTCCGCTGCCGGTATGAACTGATCAGGTGAAATGATCCCATAGTTGGGGTGTCTCCAGCGAACGAGAGCCTCGAGGGATATGATCTTCCCCGTGCGAAGATCGAGCTGCGGCTGAAAGTAGAGGAGCAGCTCTTCATTTTCCAGAGCTTTTCGTATGTTCTTCTCATGGGCCGGTTCCTCGGGCACCCCATTTATTATGGAAGGGGTATAGAACAGATACTGATGCCCACCGTCCTGCTTGGCCAGATACATGGCCGTATCTGCGTTTCTTATGAGTATTTCAGCGTTTGTGCCGTCGGACGGAAACACACTGATACCGATGCTCGAGCCTATAAGACACTCCTGATCGGCAATCATGTGCGGGTACTTGCATGACTCCAGTATTCGCTGCGCAACCACAGCTGCATCGTGCTCTCCCTCGATATCGCTCAGAACTACCGAAAATTCATCCCCGCCGAACCGTGATGCCGTTTCGCTCTCACGTATGCACCCCTTGAGCCGATCGGCAAATGACATGAGCAGCAGATCACCGGCACTGTGTCCCATGTTGTCATTGACCTGCTTGAAGCCGTCGAGATCGATGAAGAGAATAGCCACACAGGTATCGTTTCTGCGTGCATAGGCTATCGACTGTATGAGACGGTCGTGGAACAGGTGTCTGTTCGGCAGCTTAGTCAGCGTGTCGTAATAGGCAAGGTAACGTTCGATGGTGCGGGACCGCTCCATGGTATGCATGATCTGCTGCCGCTCCATGGCGTACCGCAGGGAATGTATGAAGTTGAACCCGTCGAGATGATCGAGTTGGAGAAAATCCTGTGCACCGCCCTGTATGGCCTGCAGGGCCTTGAATTCATCCTTCTGACGGCCGAGCAGGATGAGGGGAATCCCATCGGCCTGCTCCCGAATTTTGCTCAGTGTTTCAGATCCCTCGTAGAGTGAGAGGCTCAACAGCAAGACATCGAATTCGTCAGCGTTGAGCAGTTCGAGCCCTTCGGTGAGATAATCCGTCCACTCAACATCGATCAGGTCCTCTCCCGCATCAACAGCGAATGCCCTGAGCATGAGTGCCTCTTCATGGTTGTTTTCCACAAGCAGAATTCTGATCGGTTTCGGTTCTGCTGTCGATGTGCCCGGTACTGCCGGCCGTGTGAGAAGATCCATGTTGCCTACCAGTCCTATGTGTAATGGTACATATGGAACGGGTGTTCCGTATTTATATTATCGTTATTCTCTGCTGAAAGATGAGTTAGGTTTGGCGTAGAAAAGGCTTATGGGCGTGAATATTCCATATTTTCGGCTGTTTTTACTGCAGCATCTTCCCCTTTCGGCAACTGTGTATACATTGAAGAGTGAGTGGTTATGCAGCTGTGCATTGACTATTTAACTTTACTGCCATAAATCATTACCAGCGTAGAATCATCTCCATAGTTACCCCAACTTTCAATAACTTCCTTCATTCCCT
This sequence comes from Spirochaetota bacterium, assembly GCA_023136305.1. Taxonomy (GTDB): domain Bacteria; phylum Spirochaetota; class B62-G9; order B62-G9; family DRHN01; genus JAGLSF01. The sequence continues at coordinate 2,665 of JAGLSF010000079.1, read as the reverse complement.
CGCTTTTCAGGGTTTTTTGCCAGGCTTCCCAGCTTTCAACATCGATATCTTCAACGATCTGATATGGTGATTCTCCTTTTTCAGCTCCTTCTATTTCATAGACCTCAAAACGATGAACCCCGGATTGAAATGGGGTAACCTTTTGATCAAGACTAATGGACCACTTACGATATGTATCGATAGTGACACCAGGCTTGAGTTTATACATTACAAAAACCTTCTGCATAATTTGATACCTCCATATTTATTGAATAAAATTTATTATACATAGTTATCACTATTAGTCAATTCCAATTCGAGAGAACAACCATGGATCAATTCGACATTATGATAAAAGGATACAGTACTGTGCACTTTTTACCACGATAGCGTGAATCCCCCACATATCTTCGTTCTTTGTCTACCCCAGGCGGTGTACCCTGGTTAACAACTTCCTCCCTATGTAATGGTTTGAAACTTTTGTCCAATTTTCAAATCACCACAAATGATATAAATCTCCTAATACAAAGAAAAAGCTGGTTTTCAATTCATTACACATCAGCATAGGTTGATGCCCTTTACAACCAAATGACTGGCGAAGTGTTTGATTAATTCATTATATGGGGATGAATTACAGTATCGAGTGACATGGCATGGTTATTGCTCTATAAAGAACAGGAAGCAATTGTGAGCGTTGACCTCACTCATTCCTGCATCCCAAAGTGAAACCTGCCGGCAGAGGGGGGGCTGAGCCGTGAGTAGAGCAAAGAGAGCCATATGTATTGTCCTGGGGTGCATTGTAGTGGCGGCTGCCATATTTCTCGTCCCGACGCTGTGGCTCAAACCCTGGTTCATCAACCACTTCTACACCCGGTTTTACGCCCAGTATGTTCTCCGACGTCCCATGCTCCTGTCGTCGCTTCGACTCCTCGAGCCCATGGGGTTCCACTTTCACAACGACAACCTGGACGACTTCTCGGTGGAGTTCAGCCAGAAGGAGGCCCGCTGGATTGCATCCAAAACAGAGTATCAAGGATAGATATCATAGACGTGAAGGAGGAATGTCATGAAACGAGTGCTCGGGTTACTCACAATTCTTATTTTCATGTTCCCACCAATACTGTGGGCTGGTAAGGCCAAAGAGGAGGCTGCAGCACCGGAAAGGGGTAAGTACCTTGCTGAACGGGGCACGATAGTGCCGCCCGAAGAAGTCTATATCGATTCCTATGTTGGATATATAGATTATCAGTACCCAAAACCTGAAACCGACCTTGGAATTACCCTCTACTCGGGACACCATCAGGTTTCATCGAGAGGGCAGGAGGAGATCATACAGATAGGGATTCAGGGGAGAGAGCTCAACTTTGAGGAACTTCCTCCGATGAACCTGGCCTTTGTTATTGATAAAAGCGGTTCCATGGCTGATCGTGACAAGATGGATTGGGTGAAGGAGTCCTTTTATATCTTTATTGACAAGGTCCGGGATAAGGATTTTGTCGCTCTCGTCTATTTTGATAATAGTGCACAGACCGTATTTCCCTCCACGAAGATGGGTTCGTCCGTTAATCGACAACGATTCAGGGATGAAGTGTATCGGGTGCGTCCGGGTGGCGGCACGAATCTCCTGGACGGCGTGAAGCTTGGTTACAAGGAAGTGCTGAAGAATTACAGGTCCGAGTATATCAATAGAGTCATCTTGTTATCCGATGGACAGGCCACAACCTCGACGCACGGACTCATGGAAATGGCTGCAATCTACAGGGATACGGGAATTACTATTTCGACCATAGGTCTTGGTGAAGATTTTGATTTGGCATTGATGCGCAAATTAGCTCATGCCGGAGGAGGGAGTTCCCGCTTTATCTCCGGCAGGGAGGAGATGGAGAAAACCTTTGGAAGTGAACTCGATCGAATGGTCGTTCCGATTGCCTATGACCTGCAGATGAAGCTGGAGTTTTTACAGAATGTGGAAATCCTCGACACCTGGGGATATGATCACCAAATTGTCGGTACAAGAGTCAACTTTTACCTTCCCACTCTCCATCACCGGGATTATGAAACCATAATGGTGCAACTCCGCATACCTCCACTGGATTTGTATGGAAAAGTTGATCTTGCACGCTTCTCATTGAAGTACAGGGACCTGAGAGGAAACCTTCGTTATAAAGGCCCTTTCTATCTGGGCGTTACCTTTGTCAACATCGATTATCCGGTAACCGGTTTCTCAGATGCCATGGTTCTTCGTTCGGGAACAATGCTGCATTTTGCACAGGCCTTACAAGAAATAGGGGAAAGTTATTACAGGAGTTATCAGGGGGAGATTCAGTACGCCTTGAATCTCACGGTTGAAACCCGTAAGGAACTTCTGAATGCAAGAGAGAGGCTTGATTATATTGGGTTTGATGACGAAATAGAGATGCTTGACAATTATCTGAGAATCTTCAGTGGGGAATTGGCAAAGACAGAGGGGGAGACAGCGAGGATTGTGGAGGATGTAGAGATAATACCGCCTGTGCGGGAGCGATCCTTGCATGAGCATATGGAAAACCTTTATCGTGAAATGACACTCGACCTTACAGCCAGGGGAGAAGGGACGATAGCGGTTTCCGGGTTTTCCATGAAAGATGGTAAATCGTCGGAATTAACAGCTCTTCTCGATGAGATGGCAATGGTTGAGATTACGAAG
>JAGLSF010000078.1 GCA_023136305.1 Spirochaetota bacterium | reverse complement strand
TGTTCTCCTCGGTGATCTCGTTGTAGTGCTCAAGCTTGGCGGTAGCCGCCACGCTGGTCTCGGAGCGTTTCAGCACGAGACTCTGATCCGTCGTCTTCGTCACGTCCATATGCCCGTGGCCCAGGCCCTCGATGACCCAAGCCGTCTTCAGGTCTACGAACACGGCCAGGTCGTCGGAGGTGTACGACTTGTCCAGCACCCCGACCACATGCATCTTCAAAGGGTAGACCCCTGCCAGATCTAGCAGGCTTTCAGGCGAGGATATAAGCCCGTCGCCCGGGCCGAGATCCAGCTCCTCAGCCGCTGATGCACCGAGCACGCACTCTCCGAGCAGAGCCATCATGCGCCCCTCAGCGACCGTCAACCCGCGAAACTCGAAGTAATCCAACGTGGTTCCCACAATGGGTTGCCCCCGGGCCTTGAAATGCACGTACAGGGGAATGGGGAGGGCCAATTCGTAGTCGGTTATACGCTCGACCGCCTCCATACTGATGAGCTCGGGCACCTCGTCCCCGAAGTAGAGGGAGTTCATCACCAGATCCAGGGAGCTTCCCCTGGCACCCACCACGAGCGGTGTCGAAACAGCCCGTGAGAGCAGCTGCCGCTCACTCTCGTTCAACAGAAGCTCGAGGGAAACCGGGAGGATGGCGATCAGCACGATGCACGCCACCAGGGTGATCGTTTTCACCCGGTTGTAGCGGATGTATTGCCAGGCGGTGTAGAGCGTGTCGATCATGCTGTATCCGCCCTGAAACCCCTGAAATCCACGACACGGTCGAAGCGGGGCAAAAGCTCGTAGTCGTGGGTCACCGCCAGGAACGTGGCCTCGTGCTCAGCGACGCTTCGAAACAACAGGTCCAGGATACGCGTCTTGTTCGAGGGATCCAGGTTCCCCGTCGCCTCGTCAGCGAGGAGGAGCTTCGGCTGCGTCAACAGTGCCCTGCAGATGGCCGCACGCTGCTTCTCGCCCTGAGAGAGGTCGGTGGAACGACGCCGGAGCATGCCGCCGATCCCCATCTCGCCGGCAAGCCGCTCCGCACGCTCCCGAACGGTTTTATCCAGAGTCAAGGCCCCTGTTATCCGGTAGGGGTGAAGAATGTTGTCAAGCACATTGAGGTAGTCGAGAAGCTCGAAATCCTGAAACACGAACCCGATGGTGGTAATGCGAAAGTCCCGACGCTCACGGTCGCCGAACTCGTGCACACCGACACCATTCACCATCAAACTTCCTGTAATCGGTGTGAAGATACCGGCAATGAGGTTCAGAAGCGTGGTCTTCCCTGAGCCGCTCGGCCCGATCACCGCGACACGCTCGCCCACGGCAACGGAGAACTCTGGGATCTCGAGACGAAACTCTCCCTGAGGGTAATGGAAATGTAAATCTCTGACTTCAATCATCGTATTGTTTTGCCTGTTATATCGAGGTAATGGCACACTATTCCTTGTTTGCTGAATTACTCAAAATCAAATACCCGTATTCGAGGACTAGTTTATCACTGGCTTCCCGGATTCTGTCAAGTATCTGAGCATTCCTACCCCTTCTGCTGCGCGTATGGGTCGATGCGCTCCTCCTGCAGCAGCTCGAGCCCCGTGATCTTCCAGGCGCCGCTCACAGACTCGACCGTCACAATCGCGTGGTACAGGTTCTTGCGGGCATGCACGTGCCCCCAGTGCCCGACCGTGCCGAGCGCCGTCCAGGAGGCATCGAAATCAAGAGCCCCGGGCCTTTCGCCGTTATTTCCTACATGAACCTCGAGGATCTCGATTGCCTTTACCTCGGCCTGAGCTCCTCCCGCCTGCTGTACTTCGAGGGACTTGCGGTTCTGCAGGTAAATATCCTCAAGGAGGTCTCCGCTCACGGTCATGGCAAGCTTGTCGTACACATCCTCCTCATCACGAAAATCAAAAGCCCTGTACACATTCTTGAGCAGACTGTGCAGCACAACGGTGGCGTCCTCATCGGTGAGCTTCGGTTTTGCAAATGATGGAACGCTCATCGTCACCCTTGCATGAGGAAAGAGAAATACACCAGCTGCAACAAGGGCAAGCACCACACCGAACTCGAGCCATCCCCCCTTGGTATGAAACACTTTTTTCTTCATGAGGACAACAACGGGCACGATGAGCAGGATGCTGAGAACTGAGCCCAGGGGTATCCATATGCTCTTTTTCCGCTTTTCAACGTACACCTCCTCGACATCGGGAATCTTGTAATCGATCAGGTAGTTGACCCAGCGGTGTATGTTGTCGTCGGGCGTCACATAGGAGACAAAGGGGCCGGCAGGATCGAATGAGGTAGCAGGGACCTGCTGTATCTGGTCGGTGAAAAGCTCCCAGTCGACAGTCACCTCCTGGGGAAAACCTTCGATGAAGTAGGCAATCTTCACTCCAACCAGCGCTGCTGCAAGCTCGAGCCGCCGGGGCTCGGTAAGCAACTGTATGCCCTGAATGGACACGGTGACGTAATCAGCCCGGTCGAGCACGGGTTTGACCGGCACACCGTCCACGAGAACCAGGTTCCTATTTAAAAAAAACTCGGCCACCCGCTGCTTCAGGGGCTCCCACTCGTCAACTTCGATGTACTCGTCACTCCTGAGGCCCAGGTCGATCCACACCTCCAGATCTTTGATCCGGGTGAGCACATCGTGCCGCACTTCGTAGGGCTCCACGTAGAGGAAACTCATGAGGGCGTAACGGTGGTGGCGTACGAGTACCGGATTCTCGAACCTGCTGTACCAGGGATCTTCCCAGTCGAGAAAGAGCCGTTCAGGCTGGCCGAGGTACCGGAAATCGATGATCGGTACCGACTTGTGAAAGGCAATGAACCCGATGTTGTTCTCCACGCTGCCGTTGTCGTCGAGGGGCGGAATGATGGTGATCTCGCGGGGTTTGTTTTTAAACGGGTATCTAAGCTCCACGTATATGACGCGAGGGTCATCAGGCGGCTGGGTCGCGAGCCTCCCGGTGTAGGGATTCCGCATGAAACTGAACGGACCCCGCCGGTCGATGCGGAGCCGCGGCTCGGCAAGTTCGAGCTCGGCGATGAGCTTTTCGCCAGTCCCGGTTATGATTATGAGGTCTTCCTGGGAGAAACGACGAAGTCTTTCCGCCTGCGGAGGAAGCTCTATATCAGTATCGCGGAAAAACTCCTCTGGCATGAGATGAAGAAAGGAGGCGATATCACCAAAGTAGACCTCCAGGACAACCTTGACGTGATCATCGAACACGTAGATCTCAGCAATGGTTGGCGAGTTCTCCGCCCCTGTTAGGTTGATCCAGTCAGCGCGGGCCGCTTGTGAACGGCTCATACTAAGGATTATTAAAATTATACTTATGAAATAGTAAAATGTTCTCATGTTCATAATTATGAGCTATCCGGAAGAAATCATTTCAGATCATACTTTTCCGGGTGTACCTTGTTCAAGATGGCAGGTATATTATATCCGCGTATTACCGTATTTCAAGATAAAGATTTGAAAACCACACTTTTTAATCTGCTGAGAAAATGAAGCAATCCTCTCTTCTGGATTGTTGGTAAATCGTTACAAATTGTTACAATCAGCTATTACGTATCCATTATTCTCTGCTCATCGAGCAACTCCCATTCAATTATTTTCCACGTTTCATCGATCCTTTTCACGGTAATAAGGCCTACATAACGATTCTGACGATTGTGCTGATGGGCCCAGTGCCGAACGGTTCCTGATACGTACCACTCACAGGTGTAGGTATACCCGAGTCGGTCGTCGGTTACTTTCGCATCGATGATGTCGGCAATCGTAACCTCGATGATCTGGACTTCGGGGATGGCCTGACTCGGAAGAACGGTGCGCTTGCGGCTCTCAAGGTATATCTTCTCTACCAGATCTCCATGCACGGACAACGCCAGCTTGTCGTAGATCTCAAATTCATCCTGCAGATTTACGGCACGGTAGGTGTTTTGGAGCAGATCTCTGATTAACTCCTTTGTTTCCTCCTCATTAATTTTCTGCATAGAGACGAAGGGTCTTGCAAAAACGATGCGTCCGTAGGGGTATATCGCAAGACCAATGATAAGGAGAGCGACTGCAATTAAAGCTGTCCGTGGTGAACGTGTCTTCCGCTTAAAGCGTATAAAATAAACGGCAATTACGACGGCTATCCCGATGAACAGGATAACACTCAGGACAGGGACACTTAAACCTCCTGTGGTGGTCAAGGCTGATACCGCTGAAAATGAAGATGCCTCATATCCATACAATCGCATGCCGAGCGCGACCAGTATGAAGCCCAATCCGGTTATCCGATCAAGTGCAGGAGGCATCTGTTTGAGAACACCTTTTCTGACTGTAAGCGTAAAAAACACGATTCCGCAGCACAGCAGCACAATACCAACGGCACTGGATCGCACCATTCCCATGTGCTCCGTGAGCCAGTTGCCGCTTACCCAGCCCTGGAACAAGCCGCAGAAGACACTTAGGGCGAGAAGAAACATCATCGGTAAGTTCCTGGAAAAGGCTATACCTACACCGAGCAGAGCAAATGATACTGGTATCATGGTCATTACCAGGGGAAGAGGAACATCCAGGGCTGCAAGGGTTACTCCCACTGCAAGGGCAATGAAAAATACCAGAGCACCATATACACCCCGCGCATTTCCGAGTTTGCCAGCCCAGTACCCAATCGCAAGGGCTGCGACCATAGTTTCCGGTCGCACATAGGGCTGCAGGATTCCGGGACTTAAAATCGTCCCCATTGAACGAAACAGGAGAAAGGCACCGCCGGTTCCGATTATATATTCCGGCACTCGCACGAGCCAACTCGAGGGTTTTATTCGTATATGTCCAATCAATATGTGGATACGTGACGTGATGCCAAATATGAGCAGCAGGGAAGCCCAAGCACCGAGAACATAGGAGAAGAGAGCCACGGGAATCTCAATTGTCGCAAGGGCTGCTGAGCTCCACTCACCGGGAAAACCAGAACCAAGAAGAGCACCTGCGAGGAGTATGCCTCCGAAGAGCATGCCCTGTGGTATAGAGCCGGCCTTGTCTTCAGAACGGACTTGTGAATACCGAAGAATGAACGCGAGAGTGAGGAGCGATAGGGCAGCCCTGCCCCACCCGATGTCGATATCGATCATTCCGAATGCACCGGCCACAAAACCAACAGCATACCCAAGACCCAATAGCACACTCGCGTAGAACAGATTCCTGCTTCGACCAAAGATAAGCGTGAGTGATGCAAGGAGGATCCAGAGCTCCAACCTCCCAACACCATGACGCAGGCCATCCATAAAATTCCTGAGCGAGATATTAAATAAGCCCGGACCGGGCTGCACGGTATACCGGGGTGATGAACCCTTCACTACCGCATCATAGATTCGCCCGCCCTGCATTTCAATGTGCAGGAACACATCCATGAGTGTAAGCTGCAGTCCCGAGATCTCAATGGTCTGGCCCTCGAGGCCCTTTACTCCGCAGTCCATGCGCCAGCGTTCGACAAGTGAACCCGGAAGCATCTCTGTGGAGACCACTGTTACTGGGCTGCAGTGAGGGGGAAAGGAGGGTGCAATGGGTGGTCGGAGATCCCCCCGAAGCGGTATCTTCCAAAGCACATCGAACTGTCCTTCCTCGGTTTCCACTATTTCCAGATAGGCGGGACGTACATCGTGTCCCAGAGAAGTTGAAAGAGGCAGGATGCAAAACATGAGTGTAAAGAGAAGGGTGCACATACATCTTCGCATGCTCTTACCTGTCCTGGTCGGCGTCACCGATATCGAGGATAGCCCTGACATCTTCTTCGTACTCGATTACATATTGCCCGCGAAATTCTTCAAACAACAACTCGTTTGCCTGTTCTCGCCGTTCCTGTAACAAGTCTTCCAATACCCGCTCCCGGACTTCCGTCAGATCGGGCACACGAGCATCACTTCGCTGATGCACGTTGTACAGATGCAGGCCGTATGCTGAGAGCTCAGGCCCCTGCCATGTACCAACCTCTCCCTGAAAAAGTGAATCGGTAAAAGCTGTACTGCCGAACAGGTTTACAACCTCTACCCTTGAAAGTGCCTCATAGTCGTAAGGCAACATGAGATAGTCACCCTTCTGTGCTGCATTCGCGGAGGTCTCTGGGAAGGCATTCAGTTCATCGCGCACCTGCACTGCACGAACCCCCGCTTCTTCTGGTGTGCGAATCTCGGTACTAAAAAATATGTGGGCGAAGGTTACAAGGACGGGAATCTGGTATTTAGATATGTTTTTCTGAAAAAAAGCATCAATTTCCTCTTCGATTGGATCGGTGTCGACCAGGAGATCCTGAAAGAGAAACTCCATCTTTTGGGCGAGCCTCCTGCGGATAATGACATCATCCTGGTCCAGTCCGAGAGCCTTTGCTTCGCGGTACAGCACCTCTTCTCTTATGTGATTGTTGAGCATTGCCCGCATCTCCTGTTCGGTGGGATTCCTTTTAAACTGCGCATTCCACCGAGCGATTAATTGCGTTACATCACTGTTTCGAATCGTGATTATCTTTTCGATATCCTCTTTATCCTTATACAAAAGGAGGAAGACACCGAAAAGCAACCCACCAAAAATCAACATGCGTATCAGTGGAGCACGAATGATTTTTTTCAGTACCTTCACTGTTTCCTGGAAGAACTTAACCACAGCATAACTCCCGCATTTGCAAAGAGAGCCCGTCAACAAATGATTCCAGATCAAATATTTATGGTAATTGAAGGGGAGTCAAGTGCTATTGTCCAAGCTCTGATTTCGGATTTAAAGCTAGGGTGAACTTTCAATGTTCCTTTAGACTATGAAAGTACGAGTATTTTTTCTCCTTGCCTCTCTCAGAGATAAAGCATAACGTATTGAAGAGTCAGAAGAGCTATTCGTTCATATATCACCTTTCAACTTATAGCTTCTTAAATTGTGAATCTTTTAATGTCATAATCTAATTACAGAAATTTCTGTTTTGAAATCGTAGGCGAACTAATAGTTATATCCTTCTTATTGAAAGGATGAAAAAATGAAGACGCTTACAACGACTATTCTATCACTATCAACGGTTATATTACTCGGACTGATTCTCTCAGCCCCAGTAATGGCCCAACTTCCACCACCCACCGAAGACGTGAGTGACGCGTTCCCTTCACAAAAGCACTACTCGCCATATGCTGGGCGCAGCTTCCCGACGCAGGTACTGTGGGGTGATACCCATCTTCACACTAAAATGTCTATGGATGCAGGCGCCTTCGGTGCACGGCTAGGCCCCGAGGACGCATACCGCTTCGCTCTCGGTGAGGAACTCACCTCATCAACAGGTCTCCGCGTGAAACTTTCAAGGCCACTGGACTTCCTCGTAGTCGCTGATCATTCGGACAATATGGGATTCTTCCCGCGGCTGTTCGCTGGGGATTCTGCTTTCCTTTCAGATCCTACGGGAAAGAGATGGTACGACATGGTACAAGAAGGTGGAAAGAAGGGAGTTGAAGCTGCGGTCGAGATCATCATCGCCTTTTCCCAGGGTACATTTCCTAAGGCACTGCAATCACTCCCAGGGACTTCGGCATACCGCTCTGCGTGGGAGGAGACCATTAAAGCCGCCGAGAAGTACAACGATCCGGGCCGTTTCACCGCTTTCATAGGTTATGAATGGACGTCCAACACCGGAGGCAACAACCTCCACCGTGTTGTTATCTACCGTAACGGTGGCAACAAGGCCAGCGTTATGGAGCCTTACACCACTCTCAAGCCGTTGGGAAGCGACGACCCTCGGGATCTATGGAATTGGATGCAAAGTTACGAGGAGAAAACCGGAGGTCGATTGCTGGCAATCGCTCACAACGGCAACCTGAGCAATGGGATCATGTTTCCGCTCGTCGAATCGTTTAACGGCAAGCGAGTGGATCAAACATATGCCGAAACCCGGGCCAAGTGGGAGCCACTCTACGAAGTGACGCAGATTAAGGGCGATACCGAGACGCACCCATTTCTATCGCGGAACGATGAGTTTGCTGACTACGAGACCTGGGACAAGGGTAACCTCGACCTCAGTGCGCCAAAGCAGAAGGATATGCTGCAGTACGAGTACGCCAGATCGGCCCTGCAGCTTGGCTTGCAACTGGAGCAGATCTTCGGTGTAAACCCATACAAGTTAGGCATGATTGGCTCGACTGATAGCCATACTGGGCTTGCTACCGCACAGGAAGACAACTTCTTCGGCAAGCATTCGGGGGCAGAGCCGGACCCGAAGCGTTGGGAGCACCCCATGGCTAAAGTCGGCGACAAGGAGTACGAGGGCTGGTCCATGGTGTCCTCTGG
>JAGLSF010000077.1 GCA_023136305.1 Spirochaetota bacterium | reverse complement strand
AAAGAGGAGGATTACATGAAGCAATTTACGAAGTTCGGTGTTATCGTTTTTATCCTTGTCTTTGCCTGTGCGGGTTCTGTATTCGCCGAGGGACAGAGGGATGAGGAGGAGGCACTGGAATTTGCGTACGTCATGCCCATGGCCCAGCTCTGGTATGCCTATCTGGGAGACGCCTTCGAGTTTGCCGCCGCTGAATACGGTGTCAATACGCAAGTCGCCATCTCGGACTACAATCAGAACAACGAGATTGCGGCAATAGAGGACTTCATCATCAAGGAACCAGATATGATCGGGCTCGGTTCGGTGAGTGCTGACAGCTGCCAGCTGGCGGCTCAAAAATGCAACGAGGCTGGTATTCCGCTCGTCATCGAGAACAGCTCCATAGCTCCGGGCCCCGGGACGATCATTGCTGACCTGGAATTCGACTGGCATGGTCTTGGCGTCATGGCTGCGGATGTGACCGCAGACAACTGGCCGAGTTCAAAGGTGTTTGTGGTGACCGGCGTGATAGGCACAGGCCCCATCGACATGTTCCTCGAGAGCTTTCAGAATCAGGCGTCAAAACGAGGCCTCGAAATCGTCGGTATTCAGAACGGCGAGTATCAGCAGGAAAAGGCCTACAACATCACGCAGGACCTCATTCAGTCGGGCAGAGAGTTCGACGTTATCTGGGGAAACTGTGACGCTATGGGCCAGGGCATCATACAGGCGGTGAAGGAGGCAGGCCTGCTTGGAGAGAAGATCATTCTCACCACCAATGGATCGCCGCTCTGCCTCGCAAGCCTGGAGAAAGGCGAACTCGACGGCACCATCAACTACTCGCCGGGATTCCACGGGCTTCTCTACTTCCTGTCCATGTACGAGTACATAACCGAAGGAAAGACACCGGAGCTACTCTACCTGCCCATGAAGTATGTTACCATGGACAACATAGATGAGGTGATGCACTGGGATTCAGCCAACGCTGAGGCGTTCGAGAGGGCTGAGAAGTACTTCAGAGATAAAGTGAAGAGCATGTAGTGTATGCAGAGGAGGGCATGAGTCATAACTCGTGCCCTCCTGCTTCATCATGGTTCCCCATGGTATGAAGGGAAATGGCAGGTCACAAAGTTAGCCAAAGGCTGACACGTATTTTAGGGTTGGAAACGTTTTGGGGTTATACTGCTTGAGCGGGGTGGGGAGCTCAGGACGTTCATCAGCGACTAGATTATCTGAGCGAAGGGTGTAGAATCCAGGATGGAGAAACTACTCGATATCAGGAACCTCAACAAGGGCTTTCCCGGTGTTCAGGCCCTGAGCGACATCGATTTCGATCTCTACGGCGGCGAGGTGCACTGCCTCGTTGGTGAGAACGGCGCAGGCAAGTCGACGCTCGTGGAAATACTTGCCGGAAACTACCGATTTGATTCCGGACAGCTGCATATCAAGGCTGACAGCTACAGTTACCTTTCTCCCTCGAAATCGCTTACCATCGGCATTGAGACCGTGCATCAGGAAGATCAGCTTGTACTCTCGGTTACGGCAGCGGAGAATATCTACATGGGGCATCTTCCCATGAACCGTCTCGGCCTGTTCAATCTCAGGAAATGCATAAAGGACTCACAGGTGCTGGTTGACTCACTGGGCCTTCATCTCGACGTTTCGGAACTCGTATCAGAACTCACACCAGTAGAGCGAAAAACCGTATGTATCGCCAAGGCCCTCTCGAGAAGGGTCAGCATACTGATACTGGACGAGCCAACGGCGACCCTGGGCCTCGACGAAACGAAGATCCTTCTCGATGGAGTGAGGAGGATCAGGGAGCAGGGAATCGGCATCATCTACATCAGTCATTTTATAAACGAGGTCTTCGACATCGCAGACCGCATAACCGTGTTCAAGGACGGTAAAAAGGTGGCTACCCATCTTCGTTCACGGTGCAGCAAGGAGCAGGTCATCGGGGAAATGGTGGGGCGAAAAGCAGGGCATATCTTTATCCGTCCGGAACACAAGGTGGGGGAGGTCATTTTCCAGGTAAGAAATTTCACGAGAAAGGGAGCAGCCGAGGACATTAACTTCGAAGTGCATGAGGGTGAGATCTTCGGCATCGGCGGGCTTATCGGTTCCGGAAGGACAGAGCTTGCACGGCTCATGTTCGGAATCGACAGGCGGGATAGGGGAAACATAATACTCCGTGGGAAGGATGTGACCCCAAACACTCCCATAGAGGCGATACGTAACGGATTCGGGTATCTCACCGAAGACCGAAAAGAGACGGGACTCATCCTGGGAAGACCAGTAAAGGAGAATATCACCATCGCTGAGATGAACATACGGCGACCCGTGCTCCTGGACCTGCCCGAGGAGCGCAATCAGGCCGTGAAAATGGTGAATAGCCTGAGGATCATGACACCATCGCTCGAGCAGGTGGTGATCAATCTGAGCGGCGGTAATCAGCAGAAGGTCGTACTGGCAAAATGGATGCTCAGCGATGTGGATGTGATCATCTTCGATGAGCCGACCATTGGAATTGATGTGGGGGCAAAGAAGGAGATATATGAGCTCATAGACGACATGGCCTTAAAGGGCAAGGTCATTGTCATGATATCATCCGACCTTCCCGAGCTCCTCGCGCTCAGCGACCGGATCGGCATCATGCGAAAGGGAAAGATGGTGAAGATTATCAAGGGAAGCGAAGCTACAGAGGAGAGCTTACTCAAGTACTCAACAGGAGTGTGAGATGGGTGAAAAGCTGGCTAACTCGAAAGGCTCTGAAGGCCTGGTCCCTTCGAAGAAGAGCAGGGCGAGGGAATTCATCTTCAGTCAATCGGGGTTCCTCATTGCGTTTATCATTGTACTCTCCATCGCCATCACCATGGTAAACAGGAACTTCATCAAGCCGCAGAACATACTCAATGTGCTGGGGCAGATATCCATCGCGGGCATCGTTGCCGTGGGGGTGGGCCTCATTCTGATCTCCGGTGATTTCGACATATCGGTCGGATCGCAGATATCCCTCGACGGTGCAATCCTCGCCATTCTCATGACGCGAACGGGGAGCGTGTTGCTGCCGGTCATTGTGATGATTTTCACGGGGGCTGCTCTGGGATTCATAAACGGGGTCATTGTCGCAAAGTCCAAGTGTGCGTCCTTCATCATCACCCTGGGCACCAGGGCGGCGTATCATGGGCTCGTGCTCGTGGCGACGAAGGGCCGAAACTTTCCCCTGCAGGGGATGTTCGAAACCCTGGGCCGCGGAAAGATAGGCTTTATTCCCATACCCATCGTTATTTTCTTCCTCGTTCTCATATTTGCCTATTTTCTCCTGAAGTACATGCGTTTTGGAAGAACGCTCTACGCCGTGGGCGGCAACAGAACTGCGGCCTATCTCTCGGGTGTCAATGTCGATACCATCAAGATCGCTGTCTACACCCTGTGCGGACTGCTGGTCGCACTGGCATCCATGACACTCATATCGAAGCTGGGTGCCTCCTATCCCAATACAGGCGACGGGTATGAGCTCCAGGCCCTGGCTGCAGTCGTGGTGGGAGGCACTTCGCTCTGGGGGGGGAAGGGCACGGCCCTCGGGCTCTTCCTGGGTGTGGTTATATTTGGGGTCATGTCCAACTCCCTGAACATGATGAACGTGAGCCCCTATTTCAGGGAGGTCTTTATCGGGGGGATCATCATTGTGGCGACCATACTGAGCCGCATCGGGGAGTTGAAGAAATAGGGCAGAAACGGAGCGGTTTATAAGGGTAACTATCGATAGACAGCTTGGAATCCTGAAGGAGGTACTGGATGAAAAAATTCGGAGTAGGAGTTATCGGCGTGGGTATGGGTTCGACCATGTTTCCCCTCAACAGGCGGGATGACAGCGTGTTCGAGGTACGTGGAATCTGCAGTCGCCACGAGGACAGGCTCAAGGCACTGGACGAGGAGTGGGGGTTCGGGTTCTACACGACAGATTATAAGGAGCTGATACTTCGCAAGGATATACAGGTCATCGGTGTTTACAGTCCCGATCACCTCCACTACGATCACTGTAAAGAGGCGCTGGAGGCGGGAAAGCATGTAGTGTGCACGAAGCCGCTGACCAACAACCTGGACCATGCAAAACAGCTCGTGAAGCTGGTGCGGAAAACGGGCCTGAAGTTTCTCGTGGGCCAGACCATGCGCTACGACCCCCAGTTCGCTGCAGCCAAGAGGTTCTTCGAGGACGGTGAGGTCGGACAGATACTCTTCGCCGAAGCCCACTACCTGCACGATATCAGGCCGATTTTCGAGTTTACGCCCTGGAGGCTGGAAGTGCCTCAGGATTTCATGTATGGCGGCGTGTGCCATCCCGTGGATATACTCCGCTGGTTCCTCGGCGATGTCGAAGAGGTGCATGCCTATGGCGGCAGAGGGGCCCTCTCAGCGTATCCGCTCAAGGACAACTTCTGCCTGAATGTGAAGTTCACGAACGGGACCATAGGCCGTATACTCGGTCTCTACGGGGTGATCGAACCCGCTGAGCCCATGATGAAGCTCAGCCTGTACGGAGACAGGATGAACGTGGTTGCTGAGTATACCGACAACAAGGGGGGCAAGGTGACGGTGGTGTGGGACAAGGTTGAGTACCGGCCCGCCTCGACCATGGAGTTTCCCGTGGAGCTCGGTGTGGACGTGTACGGGCATACCAAGACCGTCATGCGCTACATGGGCCATTTCGAGGACTGCCTCCTGAACGATAGAGAGCCGGTGCCGAGCGTTGTAGACGGTGCGAAGACCATAGCGGTCGGGCATGCTGCCTATGAGTCGATTGAGCAGGGGAACTCGGTAAAGGTATTCAACGATTTCTGAGAGTTGTGTGCCCCTATATGTTCTAGACCTGTTTCACTGAATATGAAGAGAGGGAGCAGGCATGGCCGATTCCTATGACACTGTAATTAAAAATACCACTATCGTTGATGGAACGGGAAAACCGAAGTATACGGGAGATATCGGTGTTCGCAAGGAAAGGATAGCAGCGGTTGGCAGGGTGCGGGGTCAGGCGAACAGGGTTATCGACGGTGCAGGGCTCATAGCAACTCCCGGCTTCGTGGACCCCCACAGCCATGCAGATCTGACCATACTGGGCTATCCCCTTGCGGACAATCTTGTGGTGCAGGGTATTACCACCTTTGCGGGCGGCAACTGTGGCATCAGCCTTGCGCCGCTGCGGGATGGAAACCAGTTCGAGGAGCTGGCCCGCGTGTGGCATCTCGATGTGGAGCTTCGATGGAGGAGTTTCGGTGAGTGGCTCTCGGCAGTGGAGGATGAGGGCATTGCCGTCAACTATATACCTCTTGTGGGTCACAATACGGTACGTGGCGCTGTCATGGACGATGACTTCACCGGAGCGGCCAGTACCGAACAGATTCAGCACATGGAGCGGCATGTTATTGCCGCCATGGAGGAGGGGGCGTTCGGGCTTTCTGTGGGCCTCGATGCGGCAATGACGGGGCACTTCGCCCGGCGTGAGGAGCTCATCCAACTTGTCAGGGCTGCGGGTGAAAGGGGAGGAGTCTTCTCGCCCCATGCCCGCCATCATCAGCATCAGTGGCCTGCTGAAAGCCCTGACCAGGTGGGATACGGCCTGTATCACGGTCCAAAGGGTGAGATCATCACGGGACGGTATCACGGGCTTCTGGAAGTTGTGGAAATTGCAAGGGAAGCGACCAGTAATAAACTCCACATTGCCCACCTCACCCCTTCCTACATCATGCCTCAGCCCCATCCGGGGTATCTCGATGAGGCCATGGCACGGGCAACGCTGGATGAGATAATTGACGGTGCCTCTGATGCGGGGATCGATGCGACCTTCAATGTGATCGCATGGGAGCAGAGCATCGGGAGTGAGCTTCCTATGATCAAATCATTTTTCAGCTCACAGCTCGTCCTTCCCCAATGGCTGCACGAAATGGGGAGGGAGGACTTCGTGCGGAGCCTGGGTGACCGGTCCTTCAGGGAACGGGTACGGGAAGTCATCCTGTCAGGCAAATTCAAATTTGGTATGCTCAATCCGAACACCGATCCCTACTGGATGGATTGCTACAGGATTGTACGGTGCGGAAACAGAGGGGATGTGGGAAGGACCATCGGAGAGCTGGCGCGTGAGCGCAGCCCCGGTGACATTCTCCGAGCAGTGTACAGGGAGTCCTTTGAAACAGTGTTCGATCTCCTGCAGGAAGACCCCGAAACTACCTGGGCGCTGATCAGGGACAAGCGGGAGTACGGTGCACTTTCAACGTTTCTCAAGCATCCTTCCGGTATGCCCTGCACCGATGTGCCCGTATTCAGGAGCGATTCTGCAGACGCAGATGCCTTCTACGGGTACGGTGTGTCCCCCTCTGCCTTCGGTCTCTTTCCCCACTATATCCGAAGATTCATCAGGGAAGACAAAACACTGAGCCTCGAGGAGGGGATACAGAAGATTACATCGCTGCCACTCCGAAAGGTGTTCGGGGTGCAGGACAGGGGAATATTGGCTGGGGGCATGTACGCCGATGTGGTGCTCTTCGATTATGAGCATCTGCAGGAGCACAATGATTTTCAGCACCCCTCGCGCTATCCTGACGGGATCGACTATGTGCTTGTAAACGGCCGGGTGGTGTATGAAAGGAAGAAGATTACAGGGGAAAGACCAGGGAAAGTTATTAGAAAAAATTGATACTGTATAAATAGTGGGAATCCTGTCATGAAGAGATGTTTCATATGCCGGTAACTGATCGAGAAAGAGAGCTGCTCAAGCGTACCTTCATCGATTTTCGCCAGACCTCTGAATTGCTTGAAAACCCGCTTATATTTGAAAAGGCGAATGGTCTCTACTGCTGGGACACCGAGGGAAGGCGTTATTTCGATGCCATCGGTGGTGTGTTCGTTGCCGTGCTTGGCCATTGTCCCGGGTGCGTTATTGAGGCCATGCGGCATCAGATGGAACGGATGACCCTTGCCCCGCCGCTGCACGGGATTGCGGACGTGACGCTTGATCTCGTTGAAAAACTGGGATCAGTCACCCCCGGATCTCTCAACTTCGTCAAGGCCTTCAGCGGCGGTTCTGAATCGATTGAAGCGGCCATGAAGTTTGCGCGGCAATATTTCAGGCAAAGTGGGCATCCGACCAAGTACAAGTTCGTCAGCAGTTATCTCAGCTACCATGGTGCGACTTTTGCGGCAATGGCTGCCGGTGGGGGAAGTGCACGAAAGGCACCCTTTGAGCCGCAGATGGGAGGGTTTCTGAAAGTTCCCTCACCCATTCAGCTCAGAGACCAGTTCCCCTCGTGGGAGGAGTGCTGCCGTTTCACTGCACAGCTTTTCGAGAACGTGATTGTCAATGAGGGCCAGGAGACCGTGGCAGGCGTCATTGTTGAGCCCATCTGCAATACGGGCGGCATGGTCACACCCACTGCGGAGTATTTCACCCTGCTCAGGGAGATCTGCAGCAGACACAATGTTCTTCTCATATTCGATGAGGTTCTCACCGGGTTTGCCAAAACGGGTGATATGTTTGCAGCGCAGACCTTCGATGTGGTTCCGGATATGATCTGTGCGGGAAAGGCGCTTTCGAGCGGTATGATACCTGTTGGCGCAATGATGGCACGTGAAGATATGGGAGAGGCCTTCATAGGCCCTGCAGATGAGGGGCTTCAGTTTGCTCACGGCCATACTTACGCGGGTAACCCGCTGGCCTGTGCAGCGGGCATTGCGGTTGTGGATGAAATCGTGAAAAAAAAGCTTCACCTGAAGGCACGGCGGATTGGTGAATACCTGCGCAGGAAGCTGCAGCAGTTGCAGAAACTCGGTGTTGTCAGGGAGGTGCGCGGCAGGGGCGTGCTCCTGGGTGTGGAACTGGTGAGGGACAGTGAAAGGAACGAGATGTGGCCAGCAGACAAAAAACTGGGTAATGCGCTAAAAAAAACGGCGCTGAAACACGGGCTGATCATGCGTATCGATGCGGACTGGTTCTCCGTCTGTCCACCGCTTGTCGTCGAAGAGGCGGACATCGACGAGATGTACGACCGTATCGAGCAAAGTCTGAAGGACGCTCTTGAGATTGTACAACGCTGAAGGGAGGGTTTTATCCGGCAATGGAAAGGGATGAGAGATCTCTGGTGGAGGATACAAAGCATGCTGCCGGGAGTTATGGAGGCTTCTCTTTTGGAGGGCAGGAGCCCGAAGGCGTGACGGTGCACAACCCTCTTCCCGAAGGGATGCTGTTTCCAAAGGGGCCGGCAGCGGCAATACTCCTCACCTTTGATGTGGAGGGGAATTACGGGAACGGTGCTGGTGATGAAACCAGGGAGATCGAGAATTACGAGCGAATCTGCTCGAGGCTGCGCGG
>JAGLSF010000076.1 GCA_023136305.1 Spirochaetota bacterium | reverse complement strand
AGAGGCCAGTAGCGCATCTGCAAAGCCCTATTCATTTGAGGAGACGCCGGTATACAGCGCGGAAGAGCTGCAGCAGGCACAGACAGGGCTTCCTTGGGCGGCCCCTGCACTCTCGGAGAGCGAGACAATAAACAGCAAAGCACTGTGGAGCTACTCGCTTCCCACGGAAGTCGCAGTTCCCATTATCGTACGATCAGGAATGGTGGGACTGATCAATGGCGATCGATACCAGGATTTTGTATTCGGTACGGCCCTCAATGAGCTCGTTGCCCTGGACGGTGAAACGGGTGATGAGATATTCAGAGAAGATCTCGGTTCACCCTTTCTCGAACCGCTGTTGAAGGACGTGAATGGGGATGGGGACAATGATATTATCGTGGTGTTTGAAAACGGTGCAATCACTGCCTTCTCCTATTCCGACACTCTTGACAGGATCTGGCAATACAGTGGAAGGGTCCCCATTACGGTGCTTCCCGCGCTGGTTGATGTCAACGGTGATCGAACCGATGACATCGTACTGGCAACCCTTGACATGGATGTCATTGCCCTGGACGGCCGGACCGGTTTCGAGATATGGCGGTTCTTCGATGCAAAGACCGATATCACTCATGCACCTGTAGCCGTTGAATTGAACGGTGACGGGGTGGAAGATATCCTGTTCTCCACGAGAAGAGGGTTTCTCTATGCCATAGACGGCAGCAATGGCTGGGGTCTCTGGAAAAGCCCACTGACAGGCAGGCTGGCCGGTCCTCCCTCTTTGGGTGATCTCGACGGCGATGGTGACGTTGATATAGTCACCCTGACTCGTGGCGGTACACTCTCAGCCCATTCAAGGCTGGGGCGGCTCCTTTTCACCGAAGAGACCGAAGGACGATACAGTGTTGCGCCTACCGTTGGTGATGCGGACGGTGACGGTGAAGAGGATATACTCTACATCGACAATGAAGGCATACTCCGTGTGGTGGAAGGTGCAACGAGGCGAGAGTTGTGGAAAATTGCATCAACAGAGGGCCCTGTCAACGGGAGAATCGTTATCAATGATCTGAACGACGACGGTATCATGGAGGTTCTGCTGCCGACCCTTTCTGGAGCCATTCTTGTGCTGAACGGCGAAAGCGGTGATCAGGAGGCACTGTTCAACAGTAGTGGTCGTGTGTGGGCCACTCCCCTTGTCAGTGATCTCAACCAGAGTCTGTTCCATAGAAATCGGATTAAATCCATACTCCTGTGTACGGAAAATGGCATGGTGTATGCCGTTCAGGTTCAGGATTGGGAGGGCAGGTTCTTCTCATTCAGAAAGACATCCTGGGTATCCACCCATCATGATATTCGCAACACCGGATACGCTCATTCCAGATTTTCTATTTTACCGTGGAAGTATTAAACCATGAAGGACCTTAGAATACCTTGTACTGTGCTGATCATGTTTGTTATGCTGGCGCCTCTTACGGCAGCAGGCGGAGGCGGGAGACAGGTGGAGGAGGCCCCTCCCGAAGAGCCGCCTGAAACCCAGCCCATGGAAAGTGCTCCTGTGCCCGTACCCGAGAAGCCAAAAACCAAAGCAAAGGGAAGGCTGAGCGGGAAGGTCACTGATGAGGACGGCAAGCCACTGCAGGGAGTTGAGGTAATCTGTATCGACAGCGACAGCAGGGCGGTGGCCCGAGGCCTTACCGATGAGAAGGGCACCTATTTGTTCGAGGACCTCCCGGAGGGTGCCTATACCATTCAGGTGAGTTACAGCGGATACGGTTCAAAGAAAATCGAGTTCGAGGGGACCTTGCAGCCCCCCCCCGCTCCCACGGGTCTCATACTCTATGAGATAACCGGCGATGCATCCGGAAAAGCCATGCTGCGAGCGCAGTGGGATCATGTCAAGGGCGCAACCCATTACCGATGCGAGTTGCACAGGGGAGAAGGTGACCTGCTGCTCAGAGAATATCCCGATATGAAGCAGAATTTCTGTGAATTCGGCGGTCTCGAACCGGACACTGACTATGTAGTGCACGTGTACGCTAAAAATGATGCGGGTTACTCCGCTGAACCTGCGCAGGGGAAGAACCGCACGAAACATCGACGGCCCTTGGCGCCCTTTGGTGTTGGTGTGACCTATGCGAAGAACAACGTGGTCGAACTCGTATGGGACCGTAGCGAAACTGAAGAACTCCATGGCTTTCTTATCCAGGCACGAAAGGAGGGAGGTAAGTATCTCTACTATAGCGACAAAGGCTTCACCCTCAAGAGCTCTGAAGCCTCCATCATCGAGGACAAACCGGGCGATTTCATGAGGTTTCGTATTGACGACAGGATGGACAATGATGTACCACTCCTTGATAACACCGTCCCCTATTCCTTCAGGGTGATCGCGAAAGACATGAAGGGGAATATGAGTGAAGCCAGCCATTCGGTGACCGGTATCGTCCTTGAAGACACGATTCCGCCCAAGTCTCCAACCAATATACAGCATGAGTTCGTGGGGGAAGACCTGCTGCGGGTCACCTGGGAAACGGAAGACATCGATGTGATCAAATACCGGATCTATTACGGGACTCATGAGGACCGATGGGATGGCGTTTCCTATACCAGCCGCAGGTACTATGACATCAGGATTAACAGGGAGTCATTTTTAGACGGAGAAATGTACGTAAGTATCGTTGCCATAGACCGGGCTGGAAACGAGAGTGGTTATAAGCCCTTGCAGCGCAGAACCACGCTTGCCGCAGGCGACGAGAAAACCGAGGACATCATCCTCTCATCGGAGCTCGGCTACAGGTATCGGTCGACAGCACTCAGGGAGGTTCCAACGAAGACCAGAGTAAAGAAGCCGGTGAAAAAGACACCCGTAAAATCAACACGCTATTCCTATGCGACCCTGAGAAAAAAGGGTTTTATCATTGACAGAGGGGAGATCGCAACCCTGACCGGTGAGATTGTGCTGCCCCGATCGGTAACCATTGAGGTGAAATCTGGCGGCCAGCTCATCATTACCGGTGCAACGCTTTCCCCGGAGAGCGATTCCTGGGGAGGTGTTCGTTTTCACAATGGTTCGAAGGGACGCATAGAAGAATCGACGATTCGGGGCGCCGACGTTGGCATACGCATAACCGGGAGCAAAGGTGCCATACATGTAAAGGGAGTAACGGTGCAGGAATGCCGGGAATACGGTCTGCAAATCAGAGAAAGCCAGGTCGAGCTCGACGGCATCACCGTGAAGATGAATGGAATCGGGCTTTACATGGAGGACAGCAGTGTAATCGTTCGGAACGGTGTTTTTGAGAATAATGAGAGAGGAATACTCGCAGACAATTACAGTCTCATGGTCGAGGATTCGACGTTCACGAACAACCGGGTCTATGGTGTACGTCTCTACGGAGGCGGCATTGTGCGTAGAAGCGATTTCCAGGGCAACTATGTGGGTATAGTGCTTGAAAGGGGGATCGGCACAGCGACCGTGGTGGACAACACCGTTGAGTACAGCAGGATCGATGGCATCGTGGTGTCATCTTCCGGTGTGAAGATCAACAGAAATATCATCGCACGAAATGAAAATCACGGTATCTATATCAAGAGTAATGCAAACCCCACCATCTCCGAAAATGATATCATTGACAATGGGAGATATGCAGTAGTCGGTGGGGGCAGGATTGACCGCTGCTTCATCGCACGAAACAACGGCAGTATATACATAGATGATACGGAGGAGAGGGGTGTGCCTGACAATGTGTTCAATTCCTCCTCCACCAGCGTGATCAAGCAGATATACAAGGTGGATTACATTGACGCGCTCTCCTATACATCGGTTATACAGCAGGACAGTTGATGAACATGGACATTGAAAGCCGCTTGCAGTATCTCATCCGGAACTTCAGAAACTCCCGCAAGACCATCCTTATCTCCGTTTTTGCAGCCGCACTGATCGCAATCCTGATATTCATAGGCGGGTCCTACTTTTTCCTCCTCACCTATTTCGAGGAACTCCATCAGAGCTACTACGGAGCAATACTGCGTGATGTTTCGTCCTTTCAGTCCAGTCTCATCGGAAGGGATACTTATCGCGACGACATGAGAAATCTGGCGCGGACAATACAGAAATACCGCGGTGTCAACCATGTCTGGTTTACCGACCGGTACGGGAAGCTCATCTATCATACTGACGACGCGGTCCTGGGAGAGTATCGGGCGAGGAGGCTTCCATCAGAGTATTACGAGAGCATAGAGCAATCCTGGGAATTCGAAGCAGGATACCCTCTCATGTACAGGGTCGTACTAAGAAACAGACTGACCATTCGGGTGTCCCTGCCACTTTACATATCAGGTCGTGAAAATCATGACTTCATACTGGGGCTTGACGTACGGCGTTTTCTGTTCATTCCCTACGATATTCGTTACATGGTGCTTTTTTCTGCAGCCTATTTCCTTCTCTCCTTCCTTCTACTCTTCCTTCCCGTCTTTTTCCTCATCCGATGGCGTTTTCGTGAAGCTGAGTCTCAGGCCCGCATGATAGTGGGACAAGGTGCATCTCCATTTGGCGTACAGCCCTCTGCTCCCGGCCCGCCCACGGCCACATCAGCTCCAGCACCTGTTCAACCGGCTACTGCAGCAGTTCAGCCGGTAGAGGCGGCAGAAGCACCAGGGGCACAAGAGGCACCAGGGGCACCAGCACCGGAACGTAAACCACAAGCCCCTCCTGCACCGAAGGCCATGAGTGAGGAGATCGAATCGGACAAAATGTTTATAAACTTTCTGAAACAGAAACGGTCTCTCTTTTCCGAGCAGGACGTTGAGACCGATTTCCTTCAGGCCCACAACTACGCTCTGCACTCAAAGGGTGCTGAGGGAAGCTATCTTCTCTATCAGGGAGTGGGTGACAGGCACCTTCTAGGCTGTTTCAGTGCTGCATCGGGCAAACCGCCTGAAATATATGATGTAATTGTCGAGATAGCGGAAACGATACGCTCCTCTCTGCAGGCAGGGGTAACGGTGGGTGAATTACTGAAATCCTATAACAGCTACAGCAGAAAGCACAAGAGAAGCTTCGAGATTTCACTGGCATTGATTGATGAAGCGAATCGCAGCGTGGAATACTCATGCTCCGGTGTCGAAACCGCGTTCTACCTGAAAGGTGGCGAGGACAGTTTGAAGGAGCTGCGGCTGGAGAATCCCAAACTCGGTTCACTCCCCTCCAAGGAGTTTGGTCAAAGGCTGTCCTCCGCGGACATCAATCTTTCGAAGAACGATTTGTTTTCACTCCCTGCCCACAATGCTGCATCGGTAAAGATCGGTGATGCATTCCTCGATGCCCTCGTTCGGTATGAACTGGTGAGCCAGAGAAAACTCGCTGCGTCGGAGATTGGCAGTAACGTTGTGAAGAGGTTCGAATCTCTTGAACTTGCCGTCAAGAACAGCCTTCCTCAAACAGGGTTTATTATCATAAAATTCTTATAACCGCGATACAGAAGTATGATGGTTGTACCAATACGATTGAAGCTGGCATGGTACTGTATCCCGGACAGAAATAGGCTTGACGGCGGTTCACATACATATTACTTTTGACCTACGCGATGTTATTTCTAATCCCTTTTCTTTGCATGAAGAGTCGCTGCGCCGACTCTTTTTTTATTGTGTACGCACAGGGGGGGTAACCGGAATATATGGATGATACCCGGCAAATACTCCTGAAGGAATTCGAGCGGGTCGTGGAACCCCTCGGTATTCAGATCGTCGAACTCTCTGTGTATGTGGGAAAGAGCGGGCTGAATATACAGGTCATAATTTACAGAGAGGGAGGAGTCACGCTCGATGACTGTGAACGGGTTACCCGTAACTATAACGATATACTTAATATTTTAGAGCCGATTGATGAAAATAATTATACATTACAGGTATCATCGCCCGGTATAGACCGGGTCTTCAAGGATGAAAAAGAGTACAACATTTTTGCATCACGGCATGTTAAAATAATTGTGGATGAAGCATTTCAGCACAGTGAGGGCGGCATGATCAGGGGTGTACTAAAAGGACTGGATGGCGATAGGGTGGTGCTTGTTCCGCACAGCGACCCGGGCGGTCAGCTCACAATTCCAATCGGTTCTATAAGGAAAACACAACTGGACGGTTAATGGAGGAGTTATGGCAGGCGATTTATCTGAAGCCGTGAAGCAGCTTGTCGCTGATAAAGGGATTTCGGAAGAACTGATTCTTAAAACAATTGAAATGGCGCTTCTGGCGGCCTATAAGAAAAAATATGGGACCACCTCGAACGCTGAGACCTATATCGACGAGGAGCACGATGTCGTCAAGATATACTCCAAGAAAGAAATCGTTGACAAGGTAGAGGAGCCCGTTTTCGAGATCGAACTCAGTGAAGCACAGAAACTCCACTCTGGCGCCGAAGTCGGTGATGAGATGCTCATCGAAATCAAACCGGAAGATTTCGGCAGAATAGCGGCCCAGACTGCGAAGCAGGTTGTCCGGCAGAGATTGAAGGAAATTGAGAAAGACGTGGTTTATAATGAGTTCAAGCAGCGTGAAGGGGAGATGATTGTCGGTTACTTTCAGAGGGAACGAACAGGAACCATTTACGTCAATCTGGGAAGGACCGAAGGAATCATGCCCAGAAACCAGCAGTCGCCCCGTGAGCATTACAGTATCGGTGATCGTATCAAGGCCCTGCTTCTCGAGGTAAGAAAAGGTACGAAGGGACCGCAGATCATCCTTTCACGAGGCCATCCGGGGTTTGTGAAAAAGATATTTGAGCTTGAGATACCTGAAGTGGCTGATGGTACGATCGAGATTAAGAATATCGTTCGTGATCCCGGGTACAGGACAAAGGTTGCGGTGTTTTCTCCGCGTGATGAAGTCGATCCCGTGGGGGCTTGCGTAGGTATGAAGGGAATACGTATACAGGCCATTGTGGGAGAGCTCGAGGGTGAGAAGATCGATATTGTCAAGTGGGATACGGACGTCAAGAGATACATCGCCAATGGAATGAATCCCGTAAAGATTTCGAGAATTGTCGTTACCGACGATAAAAACAAGGAGGCCCTGATCGTCGTACACGACTCTCAACTCTCCATCGCGATCGGGCGGGCAGGCCAGAATATTCGTCTCGTTTCCAAGCTTGTTGGCTGGAAGCTCGATATCATGCCCGAGTCGGAGTTCGAAACCTCTGAGTACGCGGAGTTTGCCCGTAAGGTGGCCGATGAGCTGTTCAGCACCGGGGAAGAGGAGAGCGAGATCGTTACGCTTCGCGATATACCCGGTATCGATCCGAAGACCCTGGAGCTTCTTGAAAATGAAGGCTACACTGAAATCGAGAATATCATAGAGAAGAGTGAAAAAGAGCTTCTTGATATCGAAGGTATGACGGTAGAGATGGCCAAACAATTCATGGGCATTCTCTCCGAAAACATCGTAGTTGTGGAAGAGGAACTTATCAAAACAGAGGAAGCTCCGGCTGAATCAGGCGAAGAGGAAGAGGAGTACTATGAGTGTCCCAACTGCGGCTCCCGAATTACCGAGGAGATGAGTAGATGTGAATCCTGCGGAGTCGAGCTTGTGTTCAAAGATGAAGAAGCCGAGGGAGAGGAAGTAGAAGAAGGGACAGCTGAAGAAGAGGAAGCTGAAAAAGAGGAACAGACCGAAACCTGAGCCGATAAAATGAATGAGGTGGAAGCCCTTTCCCCTTGAAGGAAAGCTTTAGTGATTCTTTTCTAAAATTTGAGCATACATGTATGAGGTAGCTGATGAAGGTCCAGGAGTTAGCTGAGAAACAGGAGCTGACCACCAAGGAAGTTCTTGGTATTCTAAACACCATCGGAATCAAGAACAAGAGGTCGACGAGTACTCTGAAAAAGGACGAACTCGCGAAGTTCAATGCGTACCTGGCTGAGCAGGAGGAAAATCGTCCTGAAATTGCTCTCATAAAGAAGAAGGACAAGGAAGAGCTTGAAGAGCATAAGAAGATCGTCATCAAGAAGAAGAAAGTCATTATAGTAAAGAAACATCATAAGCCTGAAGGGATGAAGGCCGAACCCGCCGCGAAGGCTGCAACTGCTGCAAAGAAAAAAACTGCGAAGGCTGAGCTCCCGCAGAGGGCCGCTGCGGATAAGAAAAAGGCTGTGGCTGCAAAGGTTGATGATAAAAAATCGCACATCAAACTGAAAGAGAAAGCCGGCGAGAAAGAGAAGAAGGAAAAAGAAGCAGGTAAAAAATACTTCAAGAAGCGGCACGGGTATCGCAGGTATGGGCGTCAGAAAGAGGATGAGAAGGAACATCTGGACAAACTCCTGCAGCACAAGAAGAAAGACCGGCATATCATTACTGCGAACCCTATACCCAAGGAAATCGAGATTCTCGAGACG
>JAGLSF010000075.1 GCA_023136305.1 Spirochaetota bacterium | reverse complement strand
CTTGTTGACGGTACGCAGATCCGCCGGGCGATCCTGAATGTGATCTACAACAGTATCAATGCCATTGGGAAGAGTGGTGTAATCTCAATTCACGGCTACCCCAGTGAGGACAAGGGCAGCGAAAGGGAAAAATACACCCTGTCGATCTCGGATAATGGTGTTGGCATCGATGCTGAGATACGGGAACGTATCTTTGATCCCTATTTTTCTACCAGCAGTGAGGGCTCAGGGCTTGGCCTTGCAATCGTTGAAAAGATAGTGCTCGACAACGGCGGGAGGATATGGCTGGAAAGTGAACCTGGCAAAACCACTTTTTATATGGAGTTTCAGAGAGCATGAAATCAATCCTGATTGTGGACGACGAGGAAAATATCAGGGAGACCCTGAAAGACGTACTCGAGGATGAGGGGTATGCTGTCTTCTTGGCTGAAAACGGGAAGGTCGCACTTCGCATTCTTGACACGCATGTTGTGGATGTGATACTCCTTGATCTCTGGCTTCCTGAGATAGGCGGGATGGATGTTTTGAAGATGATGAAGGAGCGGGACAGTAATATCCCTGTCATCATCATATCGGGCCACGGTACCATTGATACGGCAGTCAGGGCCACGAAGGAGGGGGCCTTTGATTTTATTGAGAAGCCACTCACAATCGAACATATTCTCAACGTGATCGACCACGCGATAAAGATCAACGCTCTCAAAGAAGAGAATCTTGCCCTCCGCCAGGGGAATCTGAACAGCTACTACATGGTGAAGGGAAGCTCGGATGTCTACAACGGTATCGAGAAGCTCATCTCGAGCTGTGCACACAGTAACTCCAGGGTACTTATCACAGGAGAGAATGGAACGGGCAAGGAAGTGGTCGCGCGAAAGATTCACGAGATGAGTCAGCGGCGGGGCGCTCCCTTTGTGGCCGTTAACTGCGCCGCCATTCCCCAGACCCTCATCGAGTCTGAGCTCTTCGGCTATCAGAAGGGTTCCTTTACAGGTGCCGTGAGTGATAAGAAGGGTAAATTCGAAATTGCAGACAGAGGTACCATATTTCTTGATGAGATCGCCGATATGAGTCTCGAAGCCCAGGCAAAGGTCCTTCGAGTTCTCGAGGAGATGCAGATTGAACGTATTGGGGGAGTGTCCCTCATAAAGATCGATGTTCGTGTGATCGCCGCAACAAACAAAGACCTTTCACACCTGATCAAGGAACGCCAGTTCCGGGAAGATCTCTTTTACAGGCTGAATGTAGTGCCCATTCATATCCCCTCCCTGCGAGAGCGCCGTGAAGACATACCCGGGCTGCTCAATTACTATTTCGAACATTTCGCACATGAGAGCACGAATAAGATGAAGGTGCTTTCAGATGAGGCGGCACAGTTTCTCGTGCAGGAGTATACCTGGCCAGGCAACATCAGAGAGCTCAAGAACCTTGTCGAACGGCTTACCATACTGACGCGTGATGTTGCAGTTGGCCTTGAAGACGTAAAGAACAATATCCCCTACCTTCATGAAGCAGAGTTTTTGGCGGACGGGAGCTTCGTGTACAATGAAAAGGACGGACTGCGCGAGGCAAAGGAGAACTTCGAACGCAATTATATTGTGAATGTATTGAAGAAGAATAAAAATAATATCACGAGAACGGCACAGGTGCTGAAGGTTGAGCGGTCAAATCTGTACAAGGTCATGAAACGGCTAGGTATATGGTGATCTCGAGTATGGTCCTTCCACTTTTTACCGTCCAGTAAAAGACCAATGGGTATAAAAACAGGGGAACTTTTTCAAGAGCTGGAAAGAGGCAAGCTGTATCCGGTGTACCTACTGCTCGGTGAGGACCAGGGGGGCAAGGACGCCTTTCTCAAGCTGCTCGAGAGGAGAGTGTTCCACCAGAAGGAGGGGGCGCATCTCGGCAGATCAGTGTATTACGGAAGCGATAATTTGGTCCAGCATATGGTCGAAGACCTGAGAACATATTCCATATTCCTTGACAGGAAGCTCGTTGTGGTAAAAGAGTTCGAGAAGCTCAAGGACCAGGCAGCCCTTCTCGACTATATCTCCTCGCCCAACGATGATTCCGTTCTGGTTCTCATGACTGAACAGAACAGAGCACAGAAGAAGATCATGGATGCGGTGGAGCGCAGGGGGATAGTGTGTATATTCTGGCAGATGTTTCAGGATGAGAGTGAGAGATGGGTCATAGACAGATTGAGAAATCTGGGTGTTGAAGCGGAGAGGGATGCGGTGGACTATATCATCGAGCTCAGCGGAACAGGGAGGAACGAGCTGACTAATCAGATAGTTACCATCAGCAACTATCTCACGAAAGGAGAAAAGCTTACCCTTGACAAGGCACGGGATATTGTGGCACGGCTTTACGACTATACAGTCTTTGATCTCTGTAATTCCCTGTTCATCAGCAGAACGTCGGATTTACTTGCGATATTTCGTAATCTCCTCGATAATGGCGAGGCCCTTGGAAGGATCTTCTTCTTCTGCAACCGTGAGGTGCAGAGGCTGTTCAGCGCCTGGAGCCTCACGGCTGCAGGGTACGATTTTTCCAAAATTGAGCGCACACTTGGCCTCAGGAAGAGAGATGCCCGAAGGATTCAAACCCTGGTGCATCAGGTAAGGCTGCACCATTTCATAAAGCTCTTCGGGGAGCTTCACATGCTTGACCATACACTAAAGAGCAGTCCAAAGGAACTGGCGGTACTCACATTCGAACGATTCATTGCAAGCCTTGGTACACACTAGGAAAGGGGATGTGTCGAATGCCCGATATTATCACCATAGGCGAATCACTGATCGATTTTCTCTCAACCGAAAGGGGTGTGCTTATCGAGGACACAGGGGGTTTCACCATCGCACCCGGTGGAGCACCTGCTAATGTTGCTGCTGCGGTAGCCAAACTGGGCGGCAGTTCGGGATTTATCGGCAAGGTGGGAAGGGATTCCTTTGGCGTCATGATCAGAAAAACCCTTCTGAAAGCCGGCGTCAACGTGGATCAGCTCATCGTGGATGGTTCGGTCAATACCACCCTTGCCTTCATATCCGTCAAGCATGATGGAGAACCCGATTTCGTCTTTTATCGCAACCGCTGCGGGGCCGACCTTGCTCTGAGACAGGATGAGATCGACCCGGGGTACATCGAGGCTGCGAGCATACTCCATTTTGGATCAATCAACTTAACGGGAGAAACTCTCCGCAGTACGACCATTAAGGCAGTCGAGGAAGCTAAGAGCCTGAACAAAGTTATCTCATTTGATCCAAACCTGCGTCAGTCTCTCTGGGAAAATATGTCTGCTGCAAAATCGGAGATCAAGAGGGGCCTGCGATATGCAGATATCGTAAAACTGACCGACGTGGAGCTGGAATTCATAACCGGTGCGGACAGTCTCGAAGGGGGAACCGGGGATATACTGAAGTATGGACCGCGCATGGTCCTCGTCACGAGAGGCAAGGAGTCCTGCTATTTCAAGAATGAAGAGCTTTCCTTTGCATATCCAACTTTTGAGATGGAACTCGTAGATGCAACTGGTGCGGGTGACGCATTCATGGGCGGGACGCTTCTAAGGCTTCATGAAAGAATATGCGCGGAAAAACCACTCTTCTCCCTGGAACGTGAGGAGATAGAATCCATCCTGAGGTTTGCAACCGCCTGTGGGGCCATTACGGTCACGCGGAAGGGCGTGGTGCCGGCCCTGCCAACCCTTAATGAAGTGCAGGAGTTTTTGAAGGGCCGCTGAGTTACCTGGAAGATGTGCGCTGTACATGAAGAGGACAGGTCCCCGAAGCAGTCTTCTCAACAATGTCCTTCTATTTCTTCTTCAGCCATACCATCATATCACGAAGCTCTTTGCCGACCTTCTCCATGAGATGCTCTTCACCCATGCGCTTGAGCTTGTTGTAAACCGGCCGGTTGGCTAGGTTTTCCAGTATCCATTCACGGGCGAATTCACCATTCTGAACTTCTTTCAGTATGTTTTTCATCTCGGCTTTAACATTTTCATCGATGACCCTCGGGCCCCTGGTGTAATCGCCGAACTCTGCTGTGTTGGATACTGAGTAGCGCATGAGCGACATGCCCCCTTCATTGAGTAAATCCACGATGAGCTTCATTTCATGCATGCATTCGAAGTACGCGATCTCGGGTTGATACCCGGCTTCAACAAGTGTCTCGAACCCTGACTGTATCAGGGCCGTGACACCGCCGCAGAGTACTGCCTGCTCCCCGAACAGGTCCGTTTCAGTCTCTTCTTTAAAGGTGGTTTCAAGAACTCCCGCTCTCGTCGCACCGATACCCTTGGCATATGCAAGCGCGTTGTTTCTTGCATTGCCCGAACCATCCTGATACACGGCAATGAGGCTCGGCACACCCTTTCCCTCGCTGTACATACGGCGTACGAGATGGCCAGGGCCTTTGGGTGCAACCATGATAACATCGACATCCTTCGGCGGAACGATCTGTTCGTAATGAATGTTGAAACCGTGTGAAAAAACCAGCGTATTGCCTGGTTCTACATGCTTCTGGATTGAGTCTCTGTACACTTTCGCCTGCCACTCGTCTGGTAGAAGTATATGGATGAAATCGGCTTTTTTAGCTGCTTCGTCTGCAGCCATGGGAGAGAAGCCATGCTCCTTGGCCAGCTTCCAGTTGTCCGTTCCCTCCAGTTCCGCTATGATGGCGTTCAGACCGCTGTCCCTGAGGTTCTGCGCCTGGGCATGACCCTGACTTCCATATCCCAGTATTGCAAGGGTTTTCCCCTTCAATAGTGCTAGATCGGCATCTTTTTCGTAGTACATCTTTGCCATTGTTGTCTCCTCACTGTGATTTAGGGGAATAGTACAATGAAAAATTGAGAGAGTCAACACAAGAGCGGGAGAGATCGTGCGGAGTGTCCGCCAGACTATTACGAAGCTTTACTCACAATTTCACCTGTGATTGAGAGCATGCTGTATAATTTGTGTTCGATAAAGGTATTGACCTGCATTGGATCGAATTGAGTCCCTTTTCCATGTACCAATTCGTTGATGGCAACTTCTTGCGAGAGTGCTTTTCGGTAAGGTCTCGTGGAAGTCATGGCATCATATGCACCGGCGACTGCAACGATGCGGGCGGAAAGCTCTATATCATCCCCCACCGTACCGTCCGGATATCCCTTTCCATCATACCATTCATGATGGTTTCGGACTATGAAAAGGCAAGGTTTGAAGAAGTCGACGGTTTTCAGAATGTTTTTTCCAATGACAGTGTGCAGCTGAAAGCCCTTTCGCTCTTCAGCTGTGAGGTCGCCGTCTTTGTGGAGAAGTGCTTCGGTTATACCGATCTTTCCTATGTCGTACACTGTCGCAATGGCCCCTCGTATTGGGATCCTTCGCCTCAATGGTTTCCGCAAGTATCTTGACCGTTTCAAGGTTTGACTCTTTCAGTTTTTTGTATGCCTCAATGAGTTCCTGCGTTCTCTCTTCCACCTTCATTTCGAGACTGATTAAACGTGTCGAATTTGAAGAGATAGAGCGGGAACGAATGATCACTACAGTTGATAAGGTCATCTCATACGCTCCAAACGATGAGATGCAAGCAGCTGTAGATACGAAGTCCAGGACCTGATCCCATTGAGGGAACACCCTGCCTGCGGTACACCTTCCACCCTTGTGTCAGTGAAGAACACACATCTTCCTTTTCTCAGCTTATATCAGTGCGTCATGCATAGCCTTCCGCAACCGATAGGGATAGACAGAAAGAAAATGTGAGGGTATGATGGTGCCTATCTGCGTGTATGTGCGCGGATTTGAAGGAAGGGTAGCTTCATGGGGCTTCTGGAGAGCAAGCCTTTCAGAGAACTCATCTCAAAACTCTACAATGGACAATGTTCCTCTGTTACGCCAGGAGGCGGGGGGCCGCTCTCTACTCAGAGCCCATCATTTCCTCACGGAAAATGAGTGCGTCAGAGAGCAGGTTTCCGCCCTGCAGAAGGCCGGGTGAGAGGGAGAAAGGGCTTGACCCTGGCTGGAGAAAGGCAGCAATTTTATCGTGGCATTCAGGTCCCGGGGGTGGCGGGAGCAAACCTGTTGGTGAATGAGCTTGCATTACGGAGTCTATCATGCGGGATATAGTCCAGGAGATACTTCAAGCCGAGAAGGAAGCCGAAGAGCTGCTGCAGCAATCCAGGGAAGAAGCTGCAAACATACGTGCACAGGCCGAAAGGGAGTCGAATAGGAAGATAGCAGAGGCACGCGCCAGGGCACAGGAAATCGTACAGCAGACCGTTCAGCGTACCCGTCGTGAAGCTGAAGAGATTCGGAAGAGCACGATCGAAGAGGCTGAGCGGAAGAGCAGAGCTCTGGTAAGCCGCAGCGGTTTGCATCTCGATGATCTCGCTGACCAGGTCGCGCGGATGGTCATGAAAACCAACTTTGAGTAAGGTGTGTAGATAATGACCTCGCTGGTCCGGAGATATGGATTTATCAATGCGAAGCTCCGCGCACGCCTGACGAAACTCATCGATGAGCACCTGATCGAACAGCTCATCGATGCCCCCACCCTTGAAGATGCCCTCATTTTTCTCCGAAACACACCTTTCTCAGCTATTGAATCGCTGTACACCAGATCGGGTGATCTGAAGGCCGGAGAGCTCGAGCTTTTCAACCAGGAAATCAACCTCTACCGTGAACTCGAGAAGTATCTGGAGGGTGAGGTGCTCGACATGATTCGCGCGCTCGCTCTGTATGGTGAGATCGAGAACGTAAAAAACGGATTGCGTCTCTTCTTCGATCACACACTTCGCGGCCGTGACATAGAGGAGGCTACTCTTTTTCTGTACCCCCATCGGATTGAGCATGCTATCGATGCGGTACGTCTTGCCCATGCACATAGTCTCGATGAGGCTGTCCAGTTACTTGCGGAATCACCCTATGGCCAGATCGTTGATCACCATCGTGAATCTATCGAGACCGGCCAGTCACTCTTCCAGGTGGAGATCGCACTCGATCAATACTACTACAACAATCTCATTGAAAAAGCGGGAGCACTGAACAAAAGAGATAGAAGGATAGCGCTTCGCCTCATAGGAATAGAGATCGATCTCCTGAACATAAGCTGGGTCGTCAGGTTTCGCAACTTTTACAGGTTGCCGCAGGAGGCTGTTCTGGGACTGGCCATTCCCCATGGCCATACCATCGATCAGGATGCGCTGAGGGAGGTGTATGCGTCGGAAAACGTCACACGGATTCTACAGGGCATTATTACAAAGAAGTACCCGAGCCTGGCAGTGTTTTTGTCATCCGAGACAGGCGATACCAATTCCCGCATCCTGCTCATCGAACAGGTGCTCGATCAGATACTGATGCTGGAAGTCAGACGAATTCTGTCAGGATACCCCTTTTCCATAGGCATTATACTTGCGTACTTCATACTGAAACGGCGGGATATACGAAGGATTGGCACGGTTCTGAATGCCAAGCAGTACAATATGAAAAAAGAACGTATCAGGGATATTTTATGATGTTTACCACACCCATGGTGCGGCTACTGGCGGTCGTTCTTGACCACGACGCAGACCGGGTTGCCGAAGTACTTCTCGACCGAGGTGTCATGCATTTCATGAATGTGAGCGATGTCAGGGCGGGATGGTCTGCTAGACTCATGCCTCTCGATGAAATGGCCTTTGTGCCAAGGATCACCGACATCAGAAAGCGGATCGAGAGTCTCTTCAAAGCCTCGGGGGAAACCCCCTATTCTCCCGACTCCGAAGAATCGCTTCACCGTGCATTGAAGTCGAGAGAAACGCTTGGTCTGGAGAAGATGACAGCCTACATCGATAAGGTGACGAATGATCTCAACAGAATACGCGAGCGGCAGCGGAGTATAGGACGGGAAATCGCGAGTCTGACGGAAGTTCTTGAGCAGATCAGAACATACGGGGTCGGGTTGCCCCCGAGCGGCGGGGATGAGGCGTACTCTTTCATTTCAATTCATATCGGTGAATTGCCAACTGAAAAGGAGGGGATCCTGCGGGAAGAGCTCTCGCAGACTCCCTCCGTTGTCATTCCAATGGTGCGGAAGGAGGGTATAGTACATCTCCTGCTGATTACCATGAAGCGTGACAGCGGGAGGATTGTCCCGATTCTCGACCGATTGGGATGGAAGGAAATCGAGCTTTCAAAAGAGGTCGGGGACTTCAGGTCGGACATAATCGCTGATGTTGAGGCCAAAATTGTCCAGCTCAGGGAGGAGGAAGGGAGGCTGCAGAGGGAAACGCGCGACAGGCTGGCTAAGGATCGGGACGAGCTCCTTCACCTGTGGCACAGCCTTGTTATGTATGAGAAGTACTACAGGGTACAGACATACTTTAAAAAAACATCACGTACCGT
>JAGLSF010000074.1 GCA_023136305.1 Spirochaetota bacterium | reverse complement strand
CCATGCGAACCCGGGATATTCAACAAGAGAAGAAGGCTTTGAATACCTTTACGCAGAAGAAGGTCGTGATGGTGCCGGAGCTCGCTCTGCTTTTACAGTGTTCGCCAACAACCGTGCGCAGGAGACTGAAGGGGTGGAACGTGTACACCAGCTACAACAAAAACGGCCAGTACTACACTCTTGCTTCCATCCCGCAATTCAGCAAGAAGGGCTTGTGGCAGTACCGAGGGATCTTTTTCTCCAAACACGGCACTCTGAAGAACACCATCATTCATTTTGTCAGAATCTCCGAGAAGGGGCTGTCGAACTCCGAGCTGGCTGAGATCATCGGGGTCAATCCTCATTCGTTCATGCCCCAGTTCAAAGAGTTGGCTGAGTTACGCAGAGAAAAGTATGGACGGCAGGTGGTGTACTATTCATCCGAGCCGCAGGTACACCAATCCCAAAAAGAAAAACGATTTCCCCCTGAGCCTCCTCTTGGAAAGCTGCCCCCCAATGCGGAGAGCATCGCGATCCTCGTGGAACGAATCCGTAATCCAAAGAGCAGTATCGTCGAGCTTTCCCGAATCCTTTCCCAAAAGGGGTATACGATTGGCGAAGAAACAATCCGCGGTCTTTTTCAGTATCATGGGCTTTTAAAAAAAACTCTGGATACCTCGCCGTAATGCTGTTACGAAAAACGATTGATCATTTGACTTTGAACACCAGTGCAAGCAAACTCTTTCCGGTTCGACCCACGATCTTTTTTGAACCGGAAACTGAGCGCTGTCCTGTATGTACAGACCGCGTAAAGGTTTTGAAAACAAAACCCAGAGAGCTTGCTACACTTCTCATCGGAGATTTTGTTGCCTGGGAAACGAAGCTGCACTGCCCCCGATGCGATCTTAGCTTTGGCTCCGAGCAACTTTCTTGCCTTGTGCCGAAAGGAGCGAAGTTTGGCTATGATGTGCTGGTCTATGTGGGCAAGGCCTTTTTCTTGCGCTGTCGAAACGCCAAAGAAATTGCCACTGAGCTGAAAGAAAAGAACATCCGCATCTGCACCAGCGAGGTCTCTTAGCTTGCCCGCAAGTTTGTGATGTATTTGGCTCTGGCGCACAGGAAGGTACAGAGAAAAACCAAAGCGTATCTGCATATGCACGGCGGTTATATTCTTCATTTGGATGGTACCTGCGAAGGGGCAAGCCCGCATCTGATAAGTGCCCTGGATGGGATCACAGAGATCATTTTGGACAACATGAAAATCCCCACCGAGAACTCGGCGCAGATAATTCCCTTTCTGAAAAGAATTAAGAAAGCCTATGGCGATCCGCTTGCCGTGGTCAGCGACATGGGCAAAGGCATTGTGTTGGCAATCGAAGAGGTGTTCAAAAACCTCCCTCACTTCCTGTGCCATTTCCACTTCCTTCGAGATCTGGGCAAGGATCTGTTTGGCACTGAGAATGACACCATCCGCAACAGACTGCGAAAGCACGGCATTCAGCAAACGTTGCGAAAACGAGCGCGGGGGTTGAAAAAACACATTTCCAGTACTCCTCATCTTGTCGACGGGTTTATCGACGGCCTCTTTCAACCCTGCATTCTTCGGCTTTGCCCTCCACACAATATTCAGGCAGTAGTAACCTGGCTCTTGATCATGTGGGCCTTAGCGGGCAAAAGCGAGGGAAAAGGATTTGGGTTTCCTTTCGATCAGCCTTATCTGCTATTCTACCAGAGACTGTGCAAACTCGGCTCCATCCTTGATCAACTCAGCGAAATCAAGCTCCAGGGGTCCTGGAAAGGCAACAGGATCTACCGAAAGGTTCTTCATGATTTGGTGGATGTACTGAATGATACGGTGTTGGCCCAAGCTGCCTCCACGATGCAGCAGAAGGTAGAGGTGTTTGCCAAGTTGAGGGCTGCCATGAGGATAACCCTTCCGGAAAGCAAGCGAGGGCTGAATGACAACGGAGAGCTTTCCAATATCAAAACCATCGAAAAGGAGGTCGAACGATTCAGAGATCGGCTGTGCAAGAACAAGGAGTATTCGAAAGACGAAGATTACCAGAAAATGGTCAAGCAACTGGATGAATATTGGCAAAAGCTTTTCTCAAATCCTATTATCGTGAAAACAAAAACCGGCAACATCATTATTCAGCCCCAACGAACGAACAACATCTTAGAACGACTGTTCAGGGATTTGTCGCGCCGCTACCGGAAAAAAAGCGGTCTCAACTGTCGGGAGAGGACAATCAAAGCCATGCTTGCAGACACGCCCCTGGTTAAAAACTTGGAGAATGAACAGTACTTGTCGGTCTTGCTTGATGCAAAGAGTTCTCTGGAGGAACGGTTTGCAGAAATCGATGCGAACGAAGTGCGCGCTAAAATCCTCAAGTTAAAAAATGAATCCGACTTGGTGTCCTCGAAAATGAAAAAACTCATCAAAATATCTGAGCTACCGGAATCAGTGTTGTCTGTGCTCAAGCAACAATTTCTCGATTCACGACAACCGCCGAAGATCGCTCCTGAGTCGAACAGCAAGACAAAAATCAGTGAATGTGGTTCCCCACACTCGATTGACCCGGCTATACCTGCTTGATCTTCATGCGAACTGAAATCCAACCATCTGTTGTTTTCATAGAAAAAATCCTGCTTCACAGGAAGGGGGAACGCGGTTACCACTCAGGTCACAATTGCATATTTACTCTGGATACACTCTCTCAGGGGATCGAATGGTGCCATTGTTGCCCAATTCATACAGTATTCCCAGTTTCGGCTCGAGGTCGAGATAGTAGAACTCATCATCATCGAACTTCCCGCTCTGAATGACATCCACACCTTTCGCACGATACTCCTCGATCGACGCTGCGCAGTCATCAACCCATTCCTTGATATGATGAATCCCCTCGCCCTTCTTCTCGAGAAAGTGGGTGTACACCGTTTCACCACTCAGGTTCTGTATCAGCTCAAACTGTATATCCCCCACCCAGGTTATTGCCAGTCTCCAGGTAGCGTCAGAAGGTTTTCCCCTGAACATGCATTCCCTCAGTGCAGGAGGCGCAAAGGTATACACGGACCAGGGCCCTATGTTCAGTATATCGTAATACCTTTTCATGGCCTCATCGATGTCCCTCACCACATGGGCAATCTGTATGATTTTCCGTACGCCAGGCTTTTTTTTCATAATATCCTCCGTTGCATGTAGTTGTTGGCAATTCTCACATGTATTAATGAGATTAGCGCCGATAACGCTGAGCCTCCCGTGCAAGCCGTCACACCAGATTGTCAAAGGCTGCTGCACATGCCCGATAATTATCCTCAGGCATGCCCATGACGCTGTACTTCTCTACATAGCCGATGAATCCGCCATCGGATGTGCCGAGTGCCCTGTACAGCTGCTCTGCCTCCTGCCTGATTGCCATGGGTGATCCCGAGATGGAAACGGTCTGATAACTGATGGGGACCATGAAACACTGCCTGCCGCGCAGCACCCGGCCAATATATCCGATATCGACGGCATTGGGCTGTGAAATGTTTATCACATCCACCCCCATCTCGTGGAAGTCGGGGATGATCTCCGTAATATTTCCGCAGCAGTGAAACCACACATGCATGCCAAGCTCGTGGACAGTATCAAACTGTCTTTTATACCTGGGCTTGAACATGCTTCGCCACAGGTCAGGGCCGATGATCAGGCTCTGCTGTGTGCCCCAGTCGTCGGCGAAGTGTATGGCGTCGAAACCGTAAGCCGACGCAAGCCTGATCACTTCGGTCTCGAACTCGAATATCCTGTCCAGCAGCAGATCTGCCTTGTCTCTCTCGAGCTTGAAATCCACGAGGGCATTCTCGAAGCCGCGCAGGAAGGTATAGGTGTTGAACCCGGTGATTCCCATTTCGGCAGCTCTGTACCTGTCTTCTGCCGACCGCTCAAACTCTTCAATACCCCTGAACCTTCCGGGTTTATCGGGAACGGGAAAGGTAAAGGTGTCGAAATCGTCCCATGTTGGGATAACCGGTTTCTTTGGCTGACCGATCGTGCCATCTCCCAGGTCTTCCCACACATAACCCCACTCGCTCGTTTTTACATCCCCCTTGTAGGGGAAGAGCTCGAAGCTGTGTATGTCGCTCCTCTCCTTATCCTCGTTCCAGAACCAGACGGGTACGCGGGACGGGCCCTCAAAGGAAATTGCGCGCTTCACCAGCTCACTGCGGGTCATGAATTACTCTGTCTCCGGGGCACATAGTAATGAAGCACTACAATAATAACATCTTTTAATTAAGAAAAGGGGTGGAAATTTATCTCTCTGCAATGTGCCGCTTCATGATCTTGACGATCTCGTTGCAGACAATCGGTATGACTGCAAGTATGGCCACAAAGAGCCAGTCCCTGCCGCTGAGCGGGAACACCCTGAATACGGCTGCAAAGGGAGGTATGCTGATCACGCCTATCTGCAGGGCAGCGCCGAGCAGCAGGGCTCCGATGAGAAAGGGGTTGCTGAACAGCCCCGGGCTGAACAGGGACTTCCTCGGATGCCGCATGTTGAATGCGTGGAAGAGCTGGGTCAGGCTCAACACGGCAAAGGCGAGGGTCCGTGCATGTACGAGCGAGCCTGGATAGAGACGCAGTCCGAACCGGTAGGCAAAGAGGGTCAGAAAACCGATCAGGAGGCCGTTTCCGATCACGTTAGCGGTCCCGCCTTCAGCGAAGAGGCTCTCCTGAGGCGGCCTGGGCGGGTCGTCGAGCACATTGGGGTCACCCGGCTCCATCCCCAGGGAGAGGGCGGGAAGGGTATCGGTGATCAGGTTGACCCACAGTATGTGTATGGGAATGAGCGGCGTCGGCCAGCCGAGCAATATAGCGAAGAATATGGCGATGATCTCACCGGCATTGCAGGAGAGGAGAAACAGAACTGACTTCCTGATATTGTTGTAGATGTTTCTGCCCTCTTCGATTGCCGCAACAATGGTGGTGTAGTTGTCATCGGTGAGCACCATGTCAGAGGCACCCTTGGCAACATCCGTGCCCGTGATGCCCATGGCCACGCCGATATCGGCCGTCTGGAGGGAGGGGGCATCGTTCACCCCGTCACCGGTCATGGAGACAATGTTTCCCTGCGCCTTCAGTGCTTTAACGATACGCACCTTGTGCTCAGGGGAAACACGGGCATACACGCGAAGTGTCCCTACCCGCTGTTTCAACTCCCGATTGGACATCGTATCGAGCTCTGTGCCGGAGACAGCCTGCGACGGTTCGCTCGCAATATCAAGCGCCCGTGCTATGGCCAGGGCGGTGTTCTTGTGATCTCCGGTAATCATTACTGTCTGTATGCCCGATCGCCTGCACCGTACAATCGAATCCTTCACTTCGAGGCGCGGTGGATCCATTATACCGACCAGGCCTAAAAAGCAGAGATCCTTTTCGAGCCCGTCAATATCAGGTTCGCTCTCTGTGATTTTATACGCTCCGGCGAGAACCCGAAGCGCATCATCGGCCAGTGTGCCTGCCGATGCGTACAGATCCCCCTTCATCCTATCGGTGAGGGGAACCGCATCCCCTCCGGTCAATACCGTGCTGCACCTGTCGAGCAGCTGTTCGAGTGCACCCTTGGTCATGACGATGTAGCGGCCGTTGTTCCTGTGCACGGTACTCATGAGCTTTCGCTCAGAATCGAAGGGCTTTTCGTTGATTCGCGGAAAGTCTTGCTCGATCTCCTCTTTTACCATTTTGTACCTGTATCCTGCCTCGAGCAGGGCAACCTCAGTGGGGTCACCAGTCTGCGAATCAGGTGTATAGGTGGCATCATTGCAGATAAGGAGGCACTTCAGCAGCATGTCATAGGCCTTGTTGTGCCTGTCAGGAGACTCTATCTTTCCCAACACACCATTTACCAGGATGCGGGTCACCGTCATTCGGTTCATGGTGAGCGTTCCGGTTTTATCCGAGCAGATGACGTTAACCGAACCGAGGGTCTCCACGGCTGGAAGTGAACGGATAATCGCGCCCTGCCTCACCATCCTCTGAACTCCCAGTGCAAGCACGATGGTCACAATGGCGGGAAGGCCTTCGGGTATGGCCGCAACAGCGAGACTGATGGCGGTGAGCAAGAGCTCAATGAGATGTGATTTTTCAATGCCGCCGGTAAGGATGAGGGGCCGCACGAGAGAGACCAGGAACAGGAAAGCACAGAGCGACAGGATGATACCCCCAAGGCGTTTTCCCAGCAGCTCGAGTTTTTGCTGAAGCGGGGTCAGCTCCTTTTTATCCTCCTTGAGCATGGTGGCAATCTTTCCTATCTCCGTGTCCATGCCCGTAGCAACGGCCACTCCCACACCCCGGCCGTAGGTGGCTACCGTGGACATATAAGCCATGTTCTTCCGGTCACCGAGGGGTGTATCTTCGTTTTCGATTTGGGCAGAAGCGTCCTTTTCTGCTGGAACCGATTCACCGGTCAGGGCCGACTCCTCGATTCTCAGATTGGCAGATTGGGCGAGCCTGACATCACAGGGGACAATCCGCCCCGTTTCAATTATCACTGCATCACCGGGCACAACCTCCTCCGAAGAGATTTCCCGCTGCACCCCCGCCCGCAGCACCAGTGCCTTCGGCGTTGAGAGATTTTGCAGCGCTTCGAGCGCCTTCTCTGCCTTGGCCTCCTGTATCACACCGATGAGCGCATTGAGCACGATCACACAGAGAATGACAATGGTGTCGGTGGTCTCTCCGAGCAGCGCGGAGACGGCAGCGGCGGCAACAAGTATGAAGATGAGCATGCTGTTCAGCTGCTCGAAGAAGATGCGGAATATCGACTTTTTCTTCTGCCCCGTTATTTTATTCGGGCCATAGTCATCGAGACGGGACTGCGCCGCCTCATCTGAAAGCCCTGAAGAAACGTCACTTTCGAGATCCTGCAGAACCCTATGTACATCCTTCGTATGCCACATCCTGTGCTCCATCCCTCATTGGTACGTGCCTGTATCATATCATGGGAAGGGAAAAGGTTCAATGGATGGATATACACCAGTGGTTAGAGCCTACTGGTCCTGCCCATTGCGCAGGATGAGGTGGAGGGCGAGCTGCACGAAGGCTCCGCTGATCACTACGGCAGCACAGAACCCATACACAGCGGTCATTGAGTATCGCTGATAGAGCTCACCGCCGAGTGCGGACCCGAATATAAGGCCGGCTGCAAGAAGTGCCTCGTGAATTGCCATGCGTCCGGCCCGGTTGCCACTCCCCGACACCCCGTGGAACAGGCTGTTGCTGTAGCTGAGCGAGCGGAAAGCCCCTAGCAGGGAGATAAGCACGGCCAGTACCGGCGGTGATGTGGTGAAGTTCATGGCGAACACAACGATTGCAAGGCCCACCTGTCCCATGACCATGGGTACGATTCTGAAATGCCAGAAGACCGTGTG
Source organism: Spirochaetota bacterium (assembly GCA_023136305.1). Taxonomy (GTDB): domain Bacteria; phylum Spirochaetota; class B62-G9; order B62-G9; family DRHN01; genus JAGLSF01. Next base: position 978 of record JAGLSF010000074.1, on the reverse strand, counting down.
GCCAAGGAGGATGAACACGAAGGTTGCAATGAAGGTGCGCGACTGCATCAGGACGCCTATGACTTCCTTGCGGAGCATGAGCTCATCCCGTGCAAATACGGGAAAGATACTGATCACCACGCCAATGATGACAAAGGTGGTGAACATACCCACCCACCCGGGAAACCTGAAAAAGGTGCTCTCGTCCATCTTTAGCTTTTGGCTTCGCTGCGGACTGTCAGTTCCGCGGTCGGCACGAATCATGGGCAGCAGAGCACTCCCGGCCACAATAAGCAGGCCCGTCGCAAAGAAGAGAAGGCTGCCCGCATACAGGGGCAGCTCGGGAGACCGGGCGCTCAGCACGCCCGCAATCAAAGGTCCGATAATCAGCCCGATGCTCCATGAAATATTGAAATAGGACATTCTCTTACCGAGCTGTGCACCTTCGGTATCCCTGGATAGCCATCCCATAATAGGCGGCCAGAAGAAGGACATGGCAACAGCGTAGAGGCTGTAGCCTGCATATGCCTGCCAGAAGGATTTGGAAAAGGTAATGAGCAGTATGAAAATGCTCATAAGAAATGTTGCCGACATGAAAAGATGACGCGGAAGTGCCTCACTGAAGAGCGGACGTACGAGGAGACACCCGATAATGTACCATAGGGCCCAGAGCGCTGTAAAATATCCCACCTGGCTCGGTGTGGCACCAAAAATCTCCCTGATATAGAAAATGATGCCCAGCTCGACAATACTGATTCCCACCGCTATGAGAAAGGCCGAAGGGTAGATGAGAGAGGTCTTTCCGATTCCTGCTGAAAAAAGCCTTACCTGCCGTGGTATGTACTTACCGAGTCGTGTGCCCATTCTTTACACCGATTCATCACCCGTGCGGTGTTCATCTCAGAGTTGTGTACAGATGAAACATTCGGCCTAAAGTAGCACCGGGCAGTACAAAATCAAAGATATTTCAACCTGTGGGCTGTATGCTATTCCTTTGTA
>JAGLSF010000073.1 GCA_023136305.1 Spirochaetota bacterium | reverse complement strand
ACCTCTGCTCCACTCGATAATGTTGGATTACTGGATATTAGTATAAATCCTTCGAATACATTAATATATGCGGGCTCTAAAGGAAGAGAGTATATCGATACAAATGGCAATATAAATCGTTTCCCAATTGAAAAAGAAAAGCAGGAAAAGCTGGATATCTTAAACAGAAGATTAAGCCAACTCGTGAAAAAGCCTGATTATGAGATATATTCTCTTATAGGATCAGGCCTTCAGTTCAAGTTCGGACAAACCACAATTTCTCGTCAGGATATTTACGGTACTATACCAGAGGATAAGTCGAGGAATTTTCTGATGACAGTGTCAGATATCGTCTATGCTATCGATCCGGGAAGAGAATTTTTCGTTATCGAGGATACTGGAAAGGATATTGAAATCATTTTAACAATAAAACGGGCATGTAACTCTCATGACCCAAAGGACTTTGATAAAGGCGATGGGGTTGCCTTTTTGAACAGACAGTTAAATTTAATTATGGCCAATGGACCAAATTTAATTTGTGGTGATACACTCTCAGATATTCCGATGGTGTCTGTTTCGATAGAAAATACGGCCGATACCTGGGCAGTTTTTGTCACCGATGATAATGAATTGAAGCAAAAAGTTATAGCGGTATGTCCAAACTCGTTTTTTGTTACACAACCAGACATACTCGTTTCTCTTTTGAATAATTTGAGTACTAGGATGTAAATGATGGGGAATTTACAGTGCAAGGGCGCGGTGTTTGATTTGGATGGTGTTATAACTCAGACTGCCCGTGTGCATTTTAATGCATGGAAAAATACATTCGATGAGTATATAAAAATCAGATCTGAAAGTGAAGGGACGGAGTTTAAACCATTTACCTATGAAGAAGATTATCTTCCATATGTCGACGGAAAGCCTCGATATCAAGGAGTGAAAGCTTTTTTCGAATCAAGGGATATTGTGCTTCCCTATGGTGAACCCTCGGATTCCCCGGATAAGGAAACGATCTGTGGAATTGGAAATAAAAAAAATAATTCATTTCAAACAATTATTGCTGAAGATGGAGCCGATATTTATCATTCGACCATTTCACTCATAAAAAGTTTGAAGCAAAGGGGAATTAAAATCGGGGTTGCCTCTTCCAGCATGAACTGTAAATTCATTCTTCAGAAAACGGGCCTGATCGACATGTTCGACGCAGTCATTGGGGGACTCCTGTCAAAAGAGATCGGTTTAAAAGGTAAACCGCATCCTGATATCTTTTTAGTTGCATCTGAAAATATGGGCGTTCAACCAAACCAGTGTCTTATGGTTGAAGACGCGATAGCAGGCGTTGAAGCAGGGAGAAACGGCCATTTTGCCCTTGTAATTGGGATTTCGAGAAATGGGGAAAAACAGGCTCTGCTTGCACACGGAGCAGATATTGCGGTTAAAGACCTTGAAGAATTGAGTTTTAGAGATATTGACAAATGGTTTAAAGAAGGGATTTATAAAGACAGCTGGCATCTAACATATTACGGTTTTGAACCAGGGGAGGAAAAACTCCGTGAATCACTTACGACCGTGGGGAATGGATATTTCGGAACGCGAGGATGTTTTGAGGGAGCAAGAGCAGACGAAGTCGTCCATTACCCGGGTACTTATATTGCGGGTGTCTTTAATAAATTACCGAGCTTAGTATATAGGAAAACAATTTACAATAATGATTTGGTTAATTGTCCTAACTGGCTTTTGATTGAGTTGAAGATAGGAGATTCAGATTATATTCATCCCTCAGAAAAAGAAATACTCTTTTACCGGCACAGTTTAAATATGAAAGACGGAGTTATGAGCAGAATTATTACGTTTAAAGATGAAGAGGAAAGAACTACTACTATTCATAGTGAACGTATTGCGAGCATGCATAATCCCCATATCGGAGCGATAAAGTATACAATTACACCACATAACTATAGTGATACGATCACGTTAAAATCAACGCTGGATGGTACAGTGACGAATTATGGAGTTGCTCGTTACCGTGAGTTAAATTCGAAACATCTTTATCCTATCTCTGTTGTTCGTGAGAATGAAGGGATAAGTCTGCATGTACGCACAACAACGTCGAAGATCAACATATGCATGCACGCGAGAAACAGAATTTTTCTGGATAATAAACCGCTGAATGATGTAGAGAGAAAAGTAACAAAAGACATGGGTGTAATATCGGAGAGTCTTTCATTTCATGTGCAAAAAGAAGCTCCTTATGTGTTGGAGAAGCTCGTGAGTATCTATACGTCAAAAGATACAGATATTCAAGAGGACCCAGAAGAGGTCGCAAAGAGAGCATTTTTAAAAAATAATTCCTTTGATAAATTATGTAAAAACCACAAAAAAGTGTGGCATGATCTCTGGAATAAGGCAGATTTTAAAATCGAAGGCGATAGATTTTCTCAGAAAGTCGTACATCTCCATACCTATCACCTCCTTGTTACGGCCTCTGTTCATAATAAACATATCGATGCAGGAATGCCTGCACGTGGATTGCATGGTGAAGCGTACCGGGGTCATATTTTCTGGGATGAGATTTTTATTTTTCCCTTTTATATACTTCATTTTCCTGAAATAGCACGTGCACTGCTCTTGTACAGATACAGGAGGCTTGACGCTGCGCGAAAATATGCAAATGAAAATGGATATAAGGGAGCAATGTATCCCTGGCAGTCCGCTGATGATGGGAAGGAAGAGACGCAAATAACTCATTTTAATCCAGTGTCCGGCACATGGGGGCCTGATCTGAGCAGGCTGCAACGACATGTCTCGCTCGCAATCGCATATAACATCTGGGAGTATTTTTATGTTACAAACGATTTAGATTTTTTACATGCATATGGAGCAGAGATGATGATTGAGATAGCCCGTTTCTGGGCAAGTATTGCTAAATACAGTAGCAATGATCAGAGATACCATATAGCCGGTATTATGGGACCCGATGAATTTCATGAAAAGTATCCCGAAAAAAAAAGAGGGGGCATCAGGGATAATGCCTACACGAACATTATGACAGCCTGGCTTCTCCACAAGACTGTTGAGACTATTGAATATCTCCCTGCAGATGTGTTAAAGATGCTTTCGGATAAAATTGGATTCCAGATGATAGAAATTGATAAGTGGAACGATATTGTTCGGAAATTGAATGTCGTTATTACTGAAGATAATATTATTTCACAATTTGATGGCTATATGGACCTGCTCGAGCTTGATTGGGATCATTACAGGGAAAAATATGGGGACATTCATCGATTGGATAGAATCTTAAAGTCAGAAGGGGATTCTCCAGACAAGTATAAAGTCACAAAACAGGCGGATGTTTTAATGACGTATTACGTTTTATCTCCTGGACAGGTAAAACATAATTTAAAAATGATGAGGTGTGAAGTTGTTGACGAGCTCGATTTGATGGCGAGAAACTATAATTATTACGCTAAAAGAACTAGCCATGGTTCAACGTTGAGCATGGTTGTTCACTCTGCTATTTTAAAATACTTGCATTCAAATAAAAAAGATATGTGGGACTGGTTTTTAAGTGCTTTAGAAAGTGATATTTATGATACACAGGGAGGGACTACCGCTGAGGCAATACACTGTGGAGTAATGGGAGGAACCCTTGATATTATATTTAAAAGTTTCGCAGGAATTAATATATTTAAGGATTACATACAAATAGAACCGAACCTACCCGCACAATGGCTTAATCTATCGTTTAAAGTATTATTGCGAAACGTTTGGATCGGTATTGAAATTTCACAAGAGACGATAAAAGTCCAATATCTCAAAGGAATCGGAGAAAAAGCAAATATTCAGGTAGGTAATACCACCTATGTACTAAAGAATCACGCGGTTTTAGAGGTTCCCTATCATACCAGTTAATGTGTTCGTCGATGAAGATGCCGATCATTTTGCACTTCAATTGTGTTGGTGTCCCAATAACTGTGTTTTCGATATCAGCGAGGAGGTCGAGGACCGGTTCTATGATTTCGATCGAGAGTAACGACGGGTATCTATTTTTCGGGACCATTGTACCGGTTTTCTGTTCTCAGCTGAAATACCAGCCGCCGTTGACATTGATCGTCTGACCTGTCATATAGCCGTTTTTTACCAACATGACCACGACATCGGCGACTTCCTCCACCTTTCCGAATCTACCCATCGGTATCGGCGCGGGAGTCACCTTCAGTACCTTGGTAACCATATCGGTTTCGATCAGGGCAGGTGCGATTGTATTAGCCGTGATACCTTCCTTAACGAGCAGCGATGCATAGGAATGCGTCAGGCCTATGAGCCCGGCCTTGGACGCGACATAGATAGGACCTGTCACTCCTCCGGTTTGAGCAGCGACAGAGGAAATATTGATAATCCTTCCCCATTTTTGTTCACGCATCCCGGGCAGGAACGCCTGGGTGACCATGAAAGCGGACTTGAGGTTAACACCCATGACTCTGTCCCAATCTTCCTCACGCATGTTTTCCAGTTTATCCCGATGAGAAATGCCTGCGTTATTGACGAGGATTCGAACCGTTCCGAGCTCACGCTGCACAATCTCCAGCATGTTTCTCACATCATTGCCCTGAGAAACGTCTGCCTGGACCATGACAAAACGGGTTCCGATTTCGCGGATGATCGAGCAGGTTTTTTTTGCGGCATCCTCCTGTGTATGGTAATGCACCCCGACATCGGCCCCTTCTTCTGCGAGAGCTATTGCCACGGCCCTGCCTATACCCCTGCTCGCGCCCGTGACCAGTGCCGCTTTTCCGGACAATGCTTTCATAACAGCCTCCTTACTGTTGGGTATCAGCTCTTCTCACAGAGTGTACTCAGCCGTATCGTTATAATCAGCGTCCTGAATCATACCATTGATTGTACAGTGACTTGGGAGAAAAAGCCACCTCATGATGAATTGTGAAGACGGCCGGCTGTAAAGGGGATATACGATCTATGAAGCCTGTTCTGGCTGCACTTCTTCCTTCAGGCTGAGGCTCACCCTCCCCTTTTCCGCATCAGTGCCGATCACACGGATTCTGGGAAGGTACTGGTTAACAGAAAGCCTTTCAAAGGGATGTGAGATCCTTTTATTACTCATCTGTGAGATGTGGATGAGACCGTCGTTTTTCAGACCGATGTCCACAAACGCTCCGAAATCCACGATACTCCGGACCACGCCGGAAACGATGCTTCCCTCATGCAGCTCATCGATGTCCGTCACGTCGTCTCTGAAAGGGATCTCAGGCAGGTCGTCTCTCGGGTCGAACCCCGGTTTCTGGAGTTCGTGGATGATGTCCTTCATGGTCTCAAGTCCGACTTCCATCTCCCCGGAAATCTTTTCCGCCTCCAGCATTCCTATCATCTTTATATCGCAGCGCTTCAAAAGCCTCTCTGCCGCGTCGTAGCTTTCAGGGTGGATGCCTGTATTGTCCAGCACGCTTTCGCCGTCCCGGATCCGCATGAAGCCCGCGCATTGCTCGAAGGCCTTGGACCCCATCCCCTTCACCTTTAAGAGCTCCCTCTTGCTTCTGAACGATCCGTTTTCTTCCCTGTACTCCACGATCCGCCTGGCCAGTACTGGGCCGAGCCCGGCCACATAGGAGAGAAGACCGGCCGAGGCGCTGTTCACGTCCACTCCTACACTGTTGACGATGCCTTCGGTGGTCTCAAAAAGCTTCTGCTCCAGAAGTTTCTGGTCCACATCGTGCTGGTACTGGCCGATCCCCAGAGATTTCGGATCGATCTTTACGAGGGCGGCCATCGGGTCGCGAAGCCGCTGGGCGATGGAGATCGCACCGCGCACCGTCACGTCGAGATCCGGGTACTCCTCCTGTCCCACTTTGGAGGCCGAATACACAGACGCCCCTGCTTCTGAAACTACCGTGTATTTCAGCTCGATCTCTTCTTTTTTCAATCTGGCCAAAAACTCCTGGGTCTCCCGGCAGGCTGTGCCGTTCCCTATGGCGGCCGCCGTGACATTGTACCGCTTCACAAGCTCCAGCATCTTTTTTTTCGATCCTTCATAATCGTTTTGAGGCGGTGTGGGGAAAACCACATCGTGATCGAGGAATTTCCCGTTTTCGTCTATTACGGCAAGCTTACAGCCTGTCCGGTAGGCGGGATCGACCCCCAGGATGACCATACCCGTTACGGGCGGTGTCAGAAGAAGCTGGGAGAGGTTTTTGCCGAATACACCGATGGCTCCCCTGTCCGCCCTCTCCTTCAGCTCGGCATGCATCTCCCTCTCGATGGAGGGTAAAAGCAGTCTTGTAAAGCCGTCCTTCAAAGCTGTGAAAAGCATCTCGGATGAGCTTTTAGCGTATTTCGGAACCCTGTGCCGCCGGATGTTCTCGAGCACTCGATCGGTATCCAGAACGATCTTCACCGCAAGCTGCTTTTCCCGTACACCGCGCATGACTGCAAGGTAGCGGTGTGAGGGGATGAAGGCGATTTTTTCTCTGTGCTCCCTGTAGCCGGCATACACGCCTTTCGGGTCGAATTCCTTTGCAGGCTTCACCTCCAGCACTCCGTGCCACCTGGCCCTGTTACGGACGACCTCCCGCTCCCTCCTGTCGTCGCTGTAGCGCTCCGCCACGATATCCTGCGCCCCGCGGATCGCCTCTTCTGCAGTCAGGACCTCTTCGTTTATGAAACGTTCCGCCTCTGTCAGAAGCTCCTCGGCCGTGAGGCCTGCCTTCTCCAGCATGTCCGCCAGCGGCTCCAGTCCCCTTGCGATCGCCTTGCCCGCGCGTGTGCTTTTTTTCTCCTTGTACGGTCTGTACAGGTCCTCCAGCTCGGTAAGGGTCTGCGCCTGTTCTATGCTTTTCTGCAAACTCTCGTCCAGCTTCCCCCGCTCTTCGATGAGCCTGAGGATCTCAGCTCTGCGCTCCAGGAGTTTCTTTGAATACTCGTATGCATCATAGAACTCTCTGAGCTGCTCGTCAGTGGCCCCGCCTGTCATCTCCTTTCTGTACCGGGCTATAAAGGGGACCGTGGCCCCCTCCCCGAGGAGGTGCAGGATGTTCTTCACATTGTCGGGTTTGAGTGTAGTCTTTTGGGCTAAAATCCGTATCAAATCGCTCATTGGCCGCCTTGTAGGTTTTTTAATGTGGCTTAAATGAATCGCCTTAAAGGCTTTGATAATATATCAGAACGAATAAAAAAAAGCATGTACTATGGTATCCTAAGAGACAGGCCGGGAAAAACCCGTGCAGTTACCGGTTCAGCAACGGTTCTCTCCATGAATGGTCTGATCCTTTACTGACGATCAATGAAACATGGTGGGTGTTAAAGAGAGACGTTGCGCTGAAAACGGACAACCATGCAGCCCCCGGGACACCCTTGAGAAAATTGATGTCGTTTGTCACTCATAAGTGCAAACATTGTGTAAGATAAATTGCAGGTGTGATATCCTAAGATGAGAACAAATTAGTGAATCACTTTTTGTTACTTACACAATAAGCTAATTCCTTAGCATATTCCAATCTGCTGAATGGGGGTATCTTATATGCAAGATGCGAGAAACGTTCTTGGGGCTGTTGGAAACACACCTCTCATTCGTCTGAGACGATTACCAGGGGCACACAGTGCAGAGATTTGGATTAAGTGGGAAGGAGCCAATCCCACAGGGAGTATGAAGGATCGCATGGCCTTGAGCATGATTGAGGGAGCAGAGAAACGTGGCTATTTGAAAAAGGGGGGTCGTGTAGTTGAGTATACAGGAGGTAGTACTGGCAGTTCTCTTGCAATGGTGTGCGCAGCGAAAGGATATAGAGCACATATGGTATCCTCCGACGCTTTCTCAGAAGAGAAACTGATGACCATGAGAGCTTTTGGTGCAACTGTAGAAATCATTCCCAGCGAGGATCGAAAGATTACCTCAGACCTCATGCAAGCCCTAATCTCTCGGGCTGGTGAAATGGCAAAAGAGTTAAATACTTTTTGTACAGACCAGTTCAACAATTTGGACAACCGTTCCGCATATCATGGAATGGCTGAGGAGATTCTAAGGGATACTGATGGCGAGGTTAATGCTTTCGTAATGTCAGTGGGAACGGGTGCTTGTTTTTCGGGAATCTCTGAGGTCCTCAAAGAGAGGCTCAAAAAGGTTAAGTGCGTTGCTGTAGAACCTGCAGCTCACCGAAACCTCTCAGGAGGTCATATGGGAGGTCATCATATTGAAGGAATTGGAATTGGGTTCATCCCGAGCATTATGAGAATGGACCTTGTTGATGATATAGTGGCTGTATCAGATGAGGATGCCATGGAAACCACCCGAGCCCTTGCCAAAAAGGAAGGTATTTTTGGAGGAATTTCATCTGGAGCAAACGTCTTTGCAGCCATCCAGATAGCAAAGATATTAGGAAAAGGGCAAAAGGTAGTCACTGTAGTTGTAGACTCTGGATTGAAATACCTTCAACAGGATCTATTTCATTGATATCAACGTCTTC
>JAGLSF010000072.1 GCA_023136305.1 Spirochaetota bacterium | reverse complement strand
ATTACAGGCAGTCCCCTCTCGAACTGCGCCATGGCGGCAAAGTTCATGGACTCGTGGACCACTCCGTTGTTCATGGCGCCGTCACCGAAGGCGTTGAGCACCACCCGCTGCTCCTCGAGCAGAGAGGCGGCCAGTGCCGCACCGGTACCGATAGGCGAACCACCTCCGACAATCGCATTGGCGCCCAGGTGACCAACCGAGAAATCGGCGATATGCATGGCGCCGCCGCGGCCGTGGCAGTAGCCTGCCTGCATACCCAGTGCTTCCGCAATCATGCGGTAGAAGTGATAATCGACAACCGCTTCGAGGAGGTCCTTGTATCCGCCAGCGTCGAACTCATTCTCCTCAGCCGTGCTGAGCACCTCCTTCAGCTCTTTCTCGCTCATCGCGTAATAGGCGAAGAGCCCCTTGGCGAGACAGTGCCCGTGCGCCCTGTGATGCACGGCGATGTAATCGTCCTTGGTCAGCGCGCTGACCGCACCGCTCTGCGAGGCCTCCTGTCCCACACTGAGGTGCGTGGAACCCCGGAACTCGAACCCCTCATAGGGTACGAAACGCTTGCTGTCGAGGTCCCTGATGGTGTACTCGAAGGCCCGCTGAATGATCATGGCCTTGTACAGCCTCAGGGCTTCGTCTTTGGTGATGATGCCCTTGTCCAGCTCGTCCTTCAGATCGGGATCATACCGATAGAGTGTGATCTCCGGCAGTTTCATGGTTGCCCGTTCATCATGGCAGGGCATGACATCGATCTCTTTCATGTCTTTCTTCCTTTCTTATAATACATATTGGATTCTACCTATTTTCTATCCCTATTAATAAAATTCCCGCAAAAGCTCCAGTATCCTATGCTCGGTGAGAGCTTTTGGATTTGCAGCCAGGTTCACCGTGTTCGTGGATGCCTCGAAGGCGATCCGTTCCAGATCTTTCTCCCTGATGCCAGCCTCCCTGATTCGAACCGGTATCTTCAGATCGCTGTAGAGCCTGAGCAGTGCATCCTCCAGATCCTTTGAGCGCTCCAGAGCCCATGCAAGGTCCTCGAACTGCTCCCTGCAGACCTCCCTATTCGAGCGCACATGGCAGAGCAGACCAAGTGCGCATCCGGTTCCATGCGAGATATGATAAAATGCGCCAAGGACATGGGAAATAGCGTGACCCAGTGCAAGGCCCTTGGTAAAGGCGATACCGCCGAATGCGGCGGCCATGCACATGTCCTTTCTGGCCTCTATGTCGTCACCGTCCTTGAAAGCCCGCCGCAGGCTTCTGCCTATGAGCTTCACGCTGTAGAGGGCGAGAGCCTCATAGTAGGGATGATATGCATCGTTCATGCCCACATAACCCTCGACACTGTGCGAGAGCGCATCGATGCCGGTCTCTGCGGTCACCGCCTGAGGCATGGTCCTGGTCATGAGCGGGTCGATCACCGCCATCCTCGGCACCATGTAATCGCTCATCATGGTGAACTTCACGTCCCGATCCGGGTCGGTGATGATTGCATACTGGTTTGTTTCGGAACCCGTGCCCGACGTGGTGGGAACAGCTATGATCGGCGGAAGCGGCGGCTTGATCTTTGCCTTGCCGCCCACCATATTCTCGAATTCCCGAAGAAGTCCCCTTTGCGACGCCCGGGCGGCAGTGGCCTTTGTTGTGTCAATGGAGCTTCCCCCGCCGATGGCGATGAGCCCGTCGCATCCATTGTCCTGATAGAATTTGGCGGCCCGCTCGATAGAAGCCACGGGCGGATCAGGCTCAACCCCGGTGTACAGGGCGGAGGCAACACCGCTTCCCTCGAGCATGTCCTGTATCTCGGCAGTTTTTCCTAAGCTCTCCATAACGGGATCGGCAATGATCTGCGCCTTTGTCATGCCAAGCCGTGCAGCCTGCGCACCGATCTTTTTGTACACCCCGACACCGAAGAGAAACTGCGGCTCCTTGGGAAAACGCACCTCCCATACCTTCTCGGGCTCCCTGTACACCTCCATGAGGTCCCATATCTTTTCGATCTCAGCCTGCTCCACATCGAATACGTGCCCGGTGGGCGGCAGCGGTTCGTTTTTAAGAAATTCCGGAAAAGACCCGTGCGCACTGCTGAATTCGGCCTTTTCGTTGAAGGTAAGCTCGTCGCGCAGGTTCTGCTTCGCCACCTCGAGAATATCATCGGGCGTAGTGTCCACACCGAAACGTGCCCTCAGAAGGTCGGCCACGAAGCTGTAAATCGACGCCTGCCGCCCGGGTACCGAGTTCAGGCAGTAGCCGAAGGTATCGCAGGCAGCAGCACGGAGCTGAAATCGCAGAGAGTTTAACACCTGCCCTTTCTTGGCAAGGGGCTGCCTGTAGGTCAGCCCGGCCGTGTGGTCCGCACCCTGGGGACTGGTTGCATAGGTGACTCCCATGGCCTTAACCGCACGGGGATCATGTGCGGGCAGGGCCTGGCCCTTGAAAGCCGGGATCCGCGACACCCCGAAGGCTTTAGCGGCCGACACCACTCCATCGCCTATAGTGCGTCCAAGCTCTGTTCCCCGCTCCATCTCCTCGAGCAGTGCAAAGACCGTGTCAGGATTGCCTGGTTTCATCTTTCCCGCTTCACCGGAAACGCCGATGGCTGAACCGATCTCAATAAAATCGACCCCAAGATCATCACAGATGTGTTTGAACTGCGCCACCCGGTCGGTGTCGGCGATACCCAGGTTGGTGCCGATCATACTCACCGCCTCATACTCGTAGGCAGAGGTCTTGTTGCCCTCCTCATCAAAGTAGATGATGGAGCACTGTACGACGCAGCCAGGCATGCAGGCATGCATCTTGCCATGCCGTTCCCACACCTTCCGCCGCGTGACCTCACCAGTGACCTTTTCGAAGTCCCGGGGTCTCCCGGTTCGGTAATTGTCTCCCGGCATGGTACCCTGATAGCTGTTTGAGGCGATGGTGAAAGGTGTTCCTTCTGTGGCAAAGAGCCCGCATACCACATCCTTCTTGATCATATTGACCCAGTCGCGGACCGTGTTCCTGAACAGCTCCTTGTCTGCCAGGGGCGGGAACGCACAACCTGTATCGTCGATGAGAACCGCCTTGAGGCCCTTTGAGCCCATAACAGCACCGAGTCCGCCCCGCCCGGCATTGCGAGAGGGGTCGCCGTACATGTCGGTGAGAAAAACAGATGCACCCCTGTACTTCCTCTCCCCGGCCACACCGATACCCATGATTGCGGAATTGCCGTCCACCTTCTCGTAGAGCCGGTCGACCAGGCCATAGACTTTCATCTCCCTGTACTCATCAGCGGGTAACAGCTCTGCCGCCCCCTTCGAGACCTTCAGGCAGTAGAGCTTGTCATCATGTGGGATGTCTTCAACGATGATTGCCCGAATACCGAGACGGTCGAGCTTCTGTGCCGCCGGACCTCCGGCATTCGCCTCCTTGATGCCCAGTGTCAGCGGGCTCTTGGCTCCCACCGATATTCTTCCCAGCTGAGGGGCATTGGTACCCGCCAGGGGACCACAGGCAAAGATGAGTCTGTTCTGTGCACCAAAGGGGTCTGCATCGGGGGGGACTTCACGGTTCATGATACGGGCCACAAGGCCCCTGCCGCCGATGAGCAGCCACTCTTCGGGAAGCGGTTCATACTCCGCTGTGAGGGACTGCATGTTCACACGGAGCACTTTCAGATTATGCGCACTCATTACATACAACTCCTTTCAGAATAGCATATGCATCAATGTACTTCTCGGGCGAGCCCTCAGGCATTTATTATAAAATGTCAAACATCATTCGAGCAGGTATCCGGGGCTTCACACGCAGAGCTTGTAGAGCTCAACGATGACATCCCGCGTGTACTCCTTATGCATCCCCCAGGTCTCGGCAAGTTTGTACGCCATGTCAGTGATTTTCTCACTGTCCGACTCAGGAATACCGACCTTTGCAAAGGAGGTGGGGCTGCCGATCCTGTCGAACCAGCTCCTCAATACCTCGATGCCCTTCTTCGCTGCGGTGTTCTGGTCTTTCTCCTCAATGCCGAATACATTACGGCCGAACTGGGCAATCTTCGAGCTGTCCTTTTCAGCCTTCCATGTCAGCCATGCCGGTATGGTGATGGAGAGGCCGGCACCATGGGCTATATCGTAAATACCGCTCAGCGGGTGCTCGATCAGGTGCATGGGTACGCCCCAGCCGCCAATGCCCGAAGGGCCGAGGCCGTTCCATGCAAGGGCCGCTGCCCACATAAAGGTTGCACGGCCCTGATAATCCCTGGGATCTTTGAGAATACGCTCTGCACACTCAATGATGGTCTTGACCAGGTTTTCCACATAACCGTCCTGAATGGGGGTCCAGCTGTCTTCGCCGGTGAAGTAGCCCTCGATGAGATGGGATATGGCATCAACTATGGAGTATGCTGTGTAATCGGCCGGGATGGTAACAGTCACCGTGGGATCGAGTATAGACACTTTGGGAAAGAGCAGATCGCTTCCGCGGCCGACCTTCTCATTGGTCTGATCATTGGTCACCACAAAGGTGGGATTCATCTCCGTGCCCGTGGCCGGAATGGTGAGAATATCCAGCAGCGGAAGCGCCTCTCCTACCTCGGTGTCGCCGAGCAGGAAGTCCCAAATACTCCTCTCCATCATTGCCCCGGCAGCGATTGCCTTGGACTCGTCGACCACACTCCCGCCTCCCACAGCAAGTATGAAATCGACCTCTTCCTTTTTTGCAAGATCGACGCCACCCTGTACATGAGAAAGTATCGGGTTGGACTTCACTCCCGGATACTCGACAAAGGCAATGCCCGCCTCATTGAGCGATTTCACGACGGTATCGTACACGCCGTTCTTCTTGATGCTCGACTTGCCGTAGACCATCAGGCATTTCTTGCCGTACTGCTTTGCCTCTTTACCGATATCCTTGACCCTGTCCTCACCGAAAATGATCTTTGTTGGATTATGAAATTCAAAATTCCTCATGGCCCCTCCACGCATGGATTCGAATTACATTTTTTCATATTATGTAAAATTGTTCATTATTAGTCAAGGGAAATCATTCCCATTTGCACTATACCTTGCACTGAGACTTTCCTATATTCTGTGCATGATGTCCATACACTGAAAGGGGACCTTTTAATAAATGACAGCGCGATTCACGGAAAGGTTTGTTGGCAAAGTCGCTATCGTAACGGGTGCTGCGCAGGGCATGGGCAAGCAGGTGGCGCTGGATTTGACCTCCGAAGGAGCGCGGGTTGTCATATGTGACATACTTCCCGATCTTCTTGAAGAGACGCGGAAGGAGATCGGTGGCGAGTGCCTTGCGCTCATCTGTGACGTTACGGACAGGAAACAGATCGATGACATGGTGCAGAAAACCGTCGACGCCTTTGGCAGGATCGACATCCTCATCAATAATGCGGGACTGCTCACCCCGGGTACCATTGAGGGTACGACGGATGAACTCATCGACAGAACCCTGAATATCAACGTTAAGGGGGTGCTCTACGCAATCAGAGCCGTGACGCCAATAATGAAAAAACAGAAGTATGGCAAAATCGTGAACGTGTCATCCATCACCGGCAAAGCGGGAGACAATAAAACAACCTTCGCCTACGGAGCATCAAAGGGTGCCGTGATCTCTCTCACGCGGTCCACTGCCCGTGCCCTTGGGCCCTTTGGTATTACGGCCAATGCCATAGCACCCCATGCAGTGATGACCAGCCTCATGCACTACTGGGATGGTGAGAAAAAGCGAAGCGTTGCGGAGAAGATACCGGTTCGAAGGCTTGGAACCGTGCAGGACATGTCTTCCCTTATGCTGTTCCTGGCCTCTGACGAGGCATCCTACATCACCGGAGAGACGGTCAACATAAACGGCGGCTATTATATGGATTAAGTTGACATTGACAATTGTTAATGTTGCCCCCCTAAGCACCACTTTCAAAATGAGGTCAGAGACCTATGAGCACATTGCATGATTTCCCCATTCAGGTGAGGATTCCGGTTGCCTGGGGTGAAATGGATTCCTTTGGCCACTTGAACAACATCTACTACTTTCGTTATTTTGAAACTACCCGGATACATTTCTTTCAGGAAATTGGTCTCCTGCAGTACAAGAGAGAAAGGGGAATCGGCCCAATCCTTGCAGAAACGTCCTGTAGATTCAGGAAACCGGTATTCTACCCGGATACACTCACCATCGGTGCACGGGTCAAATCGATCGGGAAAACAAGTTTTATTATGGAGTTCCGCGTGATGAGTGATGCTGCAGGGCTTGCAGCTGCCGGCGAGGCACGCATGGTACTGTACGATTACAACGCTTCAAAGAAAACTGACATTCCGGCACAGATTAAAACGAGCCTCTCTGATTTCAGGGCACAGCTTCCCTGAATTACTGATCCATTATCAGCGTACCTATCAAAATCAGCGGGTCCTCATGATCGATCACAGCAGGCTGCACCCTTCTACAACGGAAGATGAACTGCTGAGCTTCTGCGACGTAGTGAACAGGTACAACTATGTGAGACAGGAGGCATGGCAACATCATTTCGTTGCCGTGTCTTTCACCTGTCCGGCGAGTGTCTCTGCAAGCTTTTGATGGTCTTCGGGATCTATGTGCAGGCCGTCGAGCCTGCTCGATTGAATCACCCTTGATGTATCAAAGAATCCGCACTGGTACTGCTCTGCAACCATCCTGTAGTGCTTCGCAAGCTCCCGTGACTTCTCCACACCCCCGGAAAAGGTCTCAGCGTATTCAGTCAATTTTCCAAGATGGGGCGGTGCCAAAAGAAGTATATTCAGCGGGCCGCCGCGGCCGCAGTTGCTCTTATGAATGATTTCGATCAGATACCCTACACTCTGTCCTATATCATAGGGTGTGACACAGAACCGTGCCTTGCAGTCATTGGTTCCGAGCATGAGAATGACCAGATCGATCGGGCAGTGGGATTCGAGACAGGGAAGCAGGTACAGGCTTCCGTTACGCTTGTGCTGCCCCCGTACCGGGTCGTCCCACACTGTTGTCCTTCCGTTCAGCCCCTCCTCGATGACGTGATAATCATCCCCCAGGAGTTGCTGGAGAACACCAGGCCATCGTACATTCCTCTCGAGCCTTCCCTTGGTGATCGCATCTCTCCCGTAGGTGTTGGAATCACCGTAGCACAGTAGCACATACATGCTCTACTCCCCCAAAAATGCCTTATTAATAGCTGCCGGATAGGAAAGAAGATCAGCCTTCGCTCGAATACACGCCCCGAAGAATATCGGCGGGGTCGGGATCGGTACAGTCCTTTTCCGCGTACTGCACAGCAGCCTCTATTTCCTCTGCAGCACGTTTTTCCATATCCTTGAACTCCCTCTCGGTGAGCACACCTTCACCTGTGAGTTTTTTCCTGAAGTTTAAAATGGGGCACTGCTTCTCCCCCTCCCGTCTCTCTTTGTCGGTTCGATATATGTCACCATCGCTGATGGAATGCCCCGTCCAGCGGTGCCACATCCCTTCAAGGAGTGTCGGTCCTTCACCCTCCCGCGCCCGCTTTATGGCCCTTTTCGCCTCCCTGTACACGGAGAGCACGTCGGACCCCTCAACCGTTACACCGGGTATATTGTAGGCTTTGGCGCGTACAGACAGATGGTCCATACCCGTCGATTTTTTAACGGACACCGAAATCGAATACCGGTTGTTCTGAAGCACGAACACCACGGGTAATTTCAAGGCAGCCGCCATGTTCAGAGCCTCGTGAAAATCTCCGCGGTTTGCCGCCCCATCCCCGAAAAAGGTCATGGCCACGCCCTTCGACTTTTTTACCTTCAACCCTAGGCCGGCCCCCATGGCAACGGGTATGAGAGAGCCGATGATGCCCGTACCCGGAATGATATGCCTGCTCAGATCTCCGTACATATGCGATCCTGTGGGGACCCTTCCTCCTCCGAGCCCCTCCTTCCTGTTGTAGTATCCTGCCATTAAAAAATTAAGGTCCAGCCCCATCATAAGCTCAGGCAGCTTTCCCCTGTGAGAGGGAACAATGTAGTCCTCCTCGGGTATCAAATCGTAGCAGCAGCCGACGTGGATTCCCTCCACACCAATACCTGGATGGTGATGCCCACGCATTCTCCCCTCCTTGAAGAGCATCGTGATCGTCTCCTCGATCTTCCTGCCCAGAAGCATCCAGTACATCATTTTTTTCTGTTGCTCTGCAGATATAGCCAATGTCCTTTCCTCCCCCCGTCCCTAAGTGCATCACTCAATCGCCCTGCATGTTACAGAGTGATTTCCAGCTCTCCTCGCATTTTCAGGTTACCGGAGATGCATGACGAATCTCCCCATATCCTCCAGATACTCCTTAACCTTCATGAGGAATCTACCGCCCTCAGCCCCATTGACCACCCTGTGGTCAAAGGTTGATCCGAATATCATCTTCCGTCGGATCTCGATCCCTCCATCCCGCACCCCCGGAACCTCACACGCAGTACCCATATAGATAATCGAGACCTGTGC
>JAGLSF010000071.1 GCA_023136305.1 Spirochaetota bacterium | reverse complement strand
CAGGGTAATCTGCACATCAGGCAGGACGGGGTACATGGCTGGGCACCGCTTTATCGTGGAAAATCCTGGTAAAACTCCCTATTCTATGAAAAACCCCTTTCTTCATCTCCAAAGCGGATTATATTTTACTCTACCCATCATGGTGGGAAATCCGGACAAGGGGGTACATCAGTGTGAAACGCATCTTACTCATCCTTATCGCAGTACTGCTCCTGGCTGGGTCATGGAGCGTGCTTTTTGCCGAGGACAAGATTCCGGGCGATATACTGGTGCGGGGCAGCGTGGGCTTCGACCCAATCGGCGGTGGTTTCGGATTCGGCGGCGGTGCCGGGTACAGGTTTTCGGTGGGCAGCGCCTACAACGAGGTGCTCGCCGATTTTTTCTACAGCACGAGCAAGGAAACTTCCACGGAAGGCAACTGGGAATACGACTATCAGGACTGGCTCTACATATTCGGGGTGCGCTGGGACTGGCTTTTCCTCTACACACCCTATGAAAACGGGTTCTACGCCCTGGCAGGTGTGGGGTTCTGGTTCGGCGGTTTCGAGTGGAAGGAAACAAGTACATGGATTCCAGACGGCTCAGCGGGACCCACTGGTGGCGAAGAGGGCTCGAGCGGCGGGTCGATTTTCAACGTCGGTGCGGCATGGGTGTTCGCGAAGCGCTGGGAGGTGCGCCTTGAGCTTCCCATACTGATATCCTTCGGCTCCTATTACCGGTCGACGGGCGTTGCCATACCGATCACTGCAAGCATCATGTATGCCTTCTGATTAAACACATGGTGTAGTGTACATCGGTATCAGTAGGAAATCTCCACGGGTTCGCCCTTTGTTGCGGAATCTATTATGGCAAAGAGCACCCTGTTGACATTCACGCTATCCTCAAAGGGGACCACAAAATCCTCCCCCCGGTAGAGCCGCTCTATGAAATCCCTGATCGACTCGTAGGAAAATCCCGTGGGCTTGCCGTACACCCGCGGCTTGACGAGAAAGTCGGGGTGCTCGACCTTGTCCGCACTGTATATCTCAAAGAAATTGCTCGAACTCAGGTCAATGTTCACCATGCCTTTGGTGCAGAGGAGGTTGAACTTGAAGTCGTTGATAAAGGGGTTCGAATCGGGTGTGATCCAGCCGTTTTCAGTCTGGGCGATACCGCCCTTTTCGAACTCCAGTATCGACATGTACACATCCACCGTGTCGATGCCCTGCTCCTTGAGTATGCCGCTCCGCGATACGGCGTAGACACGCCGGACCCGATCGCCGAACATCCACGACAGGGTGTCGACCGTGTGGCTGCCGAGAAACCACAGTATCGAGCTTTTGGCGGCCCATGAGATATACTCCTTGGGAACCCACTGAATGTCGGTGAGCCGCATATAGCCGTTTACCGGTTCGCCCAGTTCCCCCTCACGCAGCCTCTTCTTCGCCTTCACGAAGGGCACGTTCCACCGATTGTGATAATCGACCATGACCCGAATACCAGCGGTTCCCACTGCCTCGACAGCCCGCTCCAGGTCATCCTTCTCCGTGACGAGCGGTTTTTCACAGAATACATGTTTGTGCCTCGAAACCGCAGCCATGAGAGGTGCCGCGTGTGCAAAATCGGGTGTGGCTATACCCACCGCATCGAGCTCCTCCTTATCGAGCATCTCGTCATAATTGCTGTAATAGGGGACCGAGTACTCCCGCCCAAGCTGTTCGGCACGCTTGCTGTCGACATCGCACACAGCAGCCAGTCGGGAGTAAGGGTGAGTGGAGAATATCTCCGCATGGGCCTGACCCCATGTACCGCAGCCGATGACAACGAAAGAGATAGGTTTTTTCATAATGTGCCCTCCTTTTCTGCATGCATTATACAGGTACCTGCAGGAGCATGTCCAGTAGCTCTACCGCGATTCGTCTGCATGGGAGGTAGCAAGGGAGCTTAAAGGGAAATGCAACTCAGCAGTGATGCCTAGCTGATCTTCGCCTCTCTCATGAATTGATCCGAATGGAGAAGCAGCTTCACATACTGGGCCCGTGTATACCGCCACGGGTCGCTCGAGTTCTTTCTGCTCAGCGTTCCCCTGAAGGAATCGATGTCGCCGTAACCCTTATCGTCCATCCATCTGTTCAGGGCATCAATAATGGTCTTGAGATGGGTGACCTTGTGCTTGTACAGGGAACTCACCACCTGTACACAGGTTGATCCCGCCAGCAGCATCTTGATCACATCCTTTGCGAGTATAACGCCCGTACTGCTGCAGACATCGGCCTTCACATTCCCGTACAGCAGGCCCGCGTACCTGAGCGGGAGCCGGTTGTCGATCTCACTGCTGAAGTTGAAGGGAAAAATGTTCTTCTCATCCTCGATATCGATGTCGGGCTGGAAGAACCGGTTGAAGAGCACAAATCCGTTCACACCGACCTCGTCGAGCTTCCTGATAAAGTTGAGGGGATTCGTGTAGTACACGCTCAGTTTGACGCTGATGGGGATCTTTACCTTCTGCTTGATCTCCTTGAGTATGGCTATCTGTTCGTCCTCCACATCCGAACCGGCCCTGTCGAAGCCGGAGGGCGTTGCGTAGAAGTTCAGCTCGAGCCCGTCAACACCGGTATCTGCAAGCTGCAGGGCGTAATCGGCCCAGGTCTCCCGATTGATCGCATTCAAACTGGCAAACACGGGAATACCCATGCTCTCCTTGGCCTTGCGGACCCACATCAGGTGCTCAGCCGATCCGGCATGTTCCATCTCGGGAAATATATTGATCATCTCTGCATAGAGATGACTCCCGGTCTGCAGCTCCTCTTCGAGTTTCATACGTTCGAGCTCGATCTGCTCTTCAAACAGGGAGGGAAATACGAGCGCGCCGGCGCCTTCATCTTCGATCTTCCTGATACTGCTCAGGTTGGACGTCATACTGCATGCACCGACGATAACCGGATTTTTCAGCTCAATACCCATATAGGATGTTTTCAACGACGCCATGGTAAACTCACCTCCCCTTCGTCCCCTCATATCAGTTTGGCAAAAGATATAGTGAGGATGATTGAAAAGTCAACAGTATTGTCCCCCTTCCCATGAGACGGGCACATACAGGGGTCTCTTCGCCCCCTTCTTCACTGTTTCCGGGACTCAAAGGCCGCGATGAGCTCATGTATCTTTTCCTGACCTGCCCTGCCAACCGTCGGCCGGGGAGATTCTGCCAGTATACGCGCAGCCCGCTCATGTGCCCGTTCTTCAACGCTTTTCGCGCCGGCTGCTTTCCACTTATCCACCTTGTCACGCTGCAGTATGGATCCCCCCGTATCCCACAGCTCTTCTCGGAAGTGCTGAGCCGTATGGGGATCGGTGAGGAACTCCCCCTTGATGCCGACCCGCTTGATAATTTCGAGCGCAATAGCATCAGCACCTGCCCCAACTCCGCGTATCATCCGCCTGATCAGTGAGGCAATTTCGGCATCCACCACGAGCTGTTCGAGGGATACGGTGAGCGCATTGGAGAACATGCCTGAATTGACCAGGATGTCTGTTCCGGACAGTGCATCGGCAATACCCGAGAAGGCCTTTTCGATACCGTTCTGAATGTCAAGTAGGTGCGCATTGGTGTCAGGCCCTGCAGCCATACAGGGAACGCGGGCATAACGGGCCATCTGAGCGGACGCAATGCTCAGCAGGTATTTTTCAGGCGCTCCTATGTCGATACCCCCGCCTGCCATATCAAAGGTGACCCAGGCACCGGGGTAGATCACCGGTGTGCCGGGGTTCACTAGCTGCATGACAACCAGCGCAATGAGAAACTCTGCATGATGCAGGGCAAGTGTTCCCGCAAGCGTAACGGGTCCTGACATGCCGGGAATTATCTGTGTAAGACTCACGCAGGGTATGCCCTCCCTCGCAGCGCTCAGGATGCACTGTGCCGATCCCTCTACCCAGAAGAGGGGCGATATGGGTGAAGGCTGGGCAATCAGAAAGGGACGCTCACCAAGGTCCGTCGTACCGGATGCTGTCCGTGCAACAGAACAGATCGTCTCAAAATCATCCCTCCGTTCCGGTGCAAAGAAGAGAGGCTTCTCGGCATACAGAAGCATCCGCTCCATCGCATGGACAAGCGCTGCATGCCTCGGCACATCCTGCGGATACACCGGTGTCCCTATACCGTCGATGTCAGGCAATGCGTTGGCCACCCGTGTGAACCTGACAACGTCATCCCTGCAGCCGGGCCGGGCCTCTTCAGAACCATACTCGTGTACGAATACCGCCTGATGACCGCTGAAGAAAAGCGGATCCCCCCCGCCCACCTCCTTGAAGGCCTTTCCTGATGGATTATAGAGCCTGAATGATCGCGGGACAGTTTCAAAGGCTCTGTCCACCGCCGCAGCTTTCACACGTATGACCCCGTCCTGTTCCTCCAACCCTGGAGATCTTGCCAGCTCAATAATCTCAGCACAGTTCGTACTAAAACCCGTTTCTTCCAGTATTCGCAATGCCGCAGCATGAATTTCATCCATCTCCTGCGGGTCCAGGACCGTGATGTGCGCAAGGTGCATGCTTTTTCTCCTCACCGGGTTCTGCCAGATGTCACACTGCCCATGCATCATGAGGCAGCTCAATCTGTCAGGTATTCCAGCTTCATGTTCAGTATGTGGGCGACTTTTTCTATCTCGCCGCTGATATCCTCATGCACGAGTGCAAAGTGATGACAGCTCCCCACCTCGTTGATACGTTCGAAGTATTGCCGCAGCGGTATGTTGGGCCTGAATATGGTATGCTCGAAGTGCACCTCACGGGGGGGGGTGTCCACCGACTCACCACGCGCCAGCCGCATCTCATAGCCCTGCTCTCCCCGGAACAGCGTGAGGAGATTCACCGGCCCGGGTTCAGTGATGAACTCGGGCAGCACACCGCCATGGGGTGCCCCCGATATCTTCCCGAAATCGATGTACTGCGTGTTCCTGAGCTTCGGCTTCGTTCCCCTCTTTGCCATGCTGAACCCCGCGCATCCCCCCTCATGGCCTCCCAGCACCCAGTTCTTTTCCTCATCGAACATGAGATGCTCCCAGAAATGGATGGGCCTCCCGCAGAGCTCCCTGATCATGAGCCCTGCCACAGAAACGGAGAGATCGCCTTCGGTTGCCACGACCACTCCACTGTCGATGAGCCGGGCCATGCCTACACAGGGAATCATCCCGCATATGGGGGTCAGGCCCGGAAACATATCGATTGCCAGTGCATCGATGCCATTCTTTTGAACCATCCGCTCCAGGGCGATTGCCTGTCGGGCTGCAAGCATAACCTCATCTCGAGGTGGTTCGACTACCTCACAGAGCCGGTAGAGCTCATCGGTAAGTGCTTCAACCTCCTTCTCCCCCACCACTTTCATGCCCTCTAGCAGATCATGTATATAGAGAAAACAGAGCTTGATGCCGGTTTGTCCCATCATCCTCGCCTCATCGGGGAAGGTGTCATACATGGGCACACCTGCACTGCGATGGGGAAGAAAACCGACGAGCTTTCCCCTGAGGTTTTTCACGCAGCGTGCTGCCCGTGCATACTGCAGGATCTCCCCGATTGCCCGATCGTTGTCCAGGTGCCCGAACACGAAACCGTAATTGAAGTCGGGCCACAGCCGCCTGAAGCTACCGGGGAGCTGGGCTGCACTGTTCACACCCCAGCAGGTCCCCGATTCGATGAGACCGATCTGATCGGGAATTCCCTTCAGGCCCTGGGAGAGGAAGAGTACCGGAAATATCCCCCGGATCTCTTCCACGAGGGCAACTGTCATTTCGTCGTCTATATAGGTGGCGTGATACATGAGCACCATATCCACGTCCTTTGCTGCAAAGGCCTTTCCCGCCTCACGGGCTTCAGCTTCGTTTCCGACAAAGAGTGGATAAAAGACCTCACACTCCTTCTCGAGCCTCTTTTTCAACCTCTGTATGTCACGCTCCATTGCAGCCGGGAGTGCATCCATACCGCACTCGGTCCAGTATTGCTCTATGCCGCCTGCAAAGAGGCCTATCTTTGGTTTCTGACCGCTTTTCATATTTGCATCCTTTTCTCATACCTGGAGTGTACTGGCATTCTATAGCAGAAGACATGTTCTTTGCAACAGGATTGTGCACAGGATGTCTGCTTTATGCTTGATCTCTTTCGCCGCTGTAGTAGGATAGATATCAACTCCAGCGGCAACGTACAATTACATGAGAGGGAGGAGCTCAATGAACGGCAGGCCGAAAGTGGGGCTTTTCTTTCTGCTTGAAGATTTCAATGAGGATATATACAAAACGCTCGGATTTCGCCCGCATCTGTACCATCCCCGTTTTGGAGAGCTTGGCTGCACAATCGGGTTTGAAGCCGCTGTACCGGGGGGCCTGGCTGTCCTACCGGGCAAGAGCGGGCAAGATGACGCTGCTGAACTTTACCCCTGAATACGGCAAGTTGAAAATAACCGCCTTTACAGTAAAATCACTCTCCGGTCCCCGCGTGATGGAGGGATACGCCCACATGCTACTGAAACCGGAAATCGATGTCGCCAGGCTCTTCAGGTACATTGGCGAGCAGGGTTTGATGCAGCACTGGGGAACCGTGTATGGGGACATTACCACTGAGCTCAGATACCTGATGCGCCAGTTGGAGCTGAGCCTAAAGATACTGTGACTGCATTCGGCTAGCGCCTCCGCCAAAGGGCATTCGGCTAGCGCCTCACCTTGAACTCTTCGGCGGAGCGGCCTATATACCTCGTCATAAGAAGAATAAGGGAAAGCGAAAATACGAGTATGAGGGCTGAGACTGCGTATACCTTCGGAGAAAGTCCGAACCTGAGCATGCCGTAGAGATAGACCGGCAGGGTCATCCACGTTCCGGTGAGGAAGTATGAAATCACGATCTCATCGAATGAAACCGTGAAGGCGAGCAAGGCAGCTCCTATGAGTGCCGTGCGTATCATGGGAAGTGTTACGTACCAGAAGGTCTTGAAGGGCGTTGCCCCCAGGTCCTGAGCAGCGTGCTGAAAGTTCGGGCCCATACGCTGTATTCGTGCCGATACCTGAAACATGACTATCGGGGTCGTAAATGAGACGTGACCCATCAGTATGGTGAGCATGGAAAGGGGTATTTTGATATTTTTTATAAATATGAGCAGGGTGAGCCCCATGATGATTCCAGGAAGCACAAAGGGCAGCATGACAAGAGCACGCAAAACACCTTTTCCGGGAAAACGAACTTTCGTAATGAAAAAAGCCCCGGAGGTACCAAAGAGAAGGGCTATGATAACGGCACTGATTCCAACCTCGAAAGAGTGGAGCACTGCTTTGAGAAGCTCCGTGTCCTGCATCAGCTCCTTGTACCATTTGGTGGTGACTCCTGACATGCCCACAATGGTTTTTGTGGGACTGAATGAGAACACGATAACAACTATGAGTGGAAGATAGAGGAAGATGAAGATTAAAAGTGCATAGAGCTTTAATCCCACTCCCCTTTTCTCGAGCCTGGTACCCGCGGCACTACTCACTGAGAAAACCTCCTTCCGTTGAACCGAACTTTGCGGCAAGTCCGAGTATGGTAACTGAGATGATAAAGAGGACAAATCCGAGTGCTGCTCCAAAGGGCCAGTTGAATGCAAAACCGAACTGGCTCCATATCAGATTTCCGAACATAATGCCCTGTGTCCCTCCCAGCTGGAGGGGAATGATATAGTCACCCAGTGCAATAATAAAGGAAAAGATAAAGCCCGTTATGAGCCCCGGTAAGGACAGGGGAAGAACAACGTTGACAAAGGTGTGTATCTCATTGGCACCGAGATCATTTGCCGCATTGAGTATATTACGGGGAATCTTCTCAAGGGATGTATACACGGGTATGAACACAAAGGGAATACAGATATAGGTCAGCGTTACGATAATAGCAAACTTGTTATACAGGAAAATTCTCAGAGGCTCCTCAATGAGTCCGATAATCATCAATGCCGAGTTGATCAATCCGCGGTTGCCAAGTATGGAGCGCCATGCAATGATTCGAACGAGGTAACTCACCCACAGGGGGATAATGCACATCATGAACAGGAGGTTTTTTCCACGCACCATCTTGAAGGAAGCGACATAGGCGATAGGGTAGGCCATGGCGATGGAGAGAAGGGACACACCGAGTGCCATCCTGAAACTCTTGAAAAGAACACGCGGGTAGACAGAATCGGTAAAAAAGAGCTTGTAATTTTCAAGGTTAAAACTCTTCTCTAAAACAAGTCCCTCACTCCTGTAAAAACTCATGGCAAAGGTGAATATCAGAGGAACGACCACCAGAAACAGAAGCCAAAGTACGATGGGTATACCTTTGGTATAGGATCGGGGGTTATCGAATCTGCTTTTCTTCGTAACCATGGTGTCTTACACAGCCTCCCCGGAATATTTAATAACATCCTTCTCTTCAGAATGGGGAAAGAGTATGACATCGCTCGATTTGAAGCCTACCTGTATATTATCTCCCTCCTTTAATGATTGGTCCCAGGCCGTTGCACCGACAACAGATCTTATCTCCGAGCCATCGAATTGACACGTTGCCTCGTAATCGGTACCCCTGAAGAC
>JAGLSF010000070.1 GCA_023136305.1 Spirochaetota bacterium | reverse complement strand
TTTTATATCTTTCACATGGTGATCGCGAGCATTCTCCTTTCCAACAGGGCGGCATATATGCAGGCCTGCTTCGCAGTCGGCATGTTCGGGTGTATGATATTCTTCGAGCTCTCGGGCCTCCTGTCCCACCACCACATCAGAGGGTTCATACCACTCGAACTGATGCATCAAAACAGGCTATACATCCTGGGGATATTCTCGGCATTTACCGCAACTCTGTACGTCACCGTATACATGACAACCAGCATCGTGAATACGCTTCGAAAGCGTGAGGGAGAACTTGAAACGGCAATCGGCAAATTGGAGACGGCCAACACTATGCTGGAACACAAGGATCGTGAGAAATCACGATATGTCCGGACCCTGTCCCATGACATCAAGGGGTCGCTCACTGCGATACAGAGTTGCCTGAAGGTGGTGCTTGACGGTTTGGTGGGTGCGGTTGCATCAAAACCCAGGGACTTGATTCAACGGTCGGAGAGACGAAGCCGCCGACTGCTTCGATTCGTCGAGGAGCTGCTGTACCTATCCACAATTAGAGCGGAGAATGATTTCCGGAAATACGAGCTGAGCTTTTCGGACATTGCAGGGAGGATCAGTGCGGAACTTGAGTCTGTTTTGGCTGAGCGGGACATCGACCTGATTGTAGTTGATCATGCGGAACAGGCCATGATCAATGTGGACCCGGATGCATTTCATCAACTTCTCTCACAGCTTCTCGACAATGCCGTAAAATATACCCCTTCGGGCGGTACCGTACGAATCGAGCTGCAGCGAAGTATTGACCGTGATGAAGTGGTATTGACCGTTTCGGACACAGGCAGCGGTATTGCCGACGAAGATCTTCCGCATATTTTCGAGGACTTTTATCAGGCCGACAGCATCATCAACAGGGAAACGCCAAGCACCGGCTTGGGGCTGGCAATTGTACGGCAAATCGTTCTGATGCACGGAGGCCAGATAACCGTGAAAAGTAAAACCGGCGAGGGGAGCATTTTTAGGCTCACCTTCCCGACAATTCCAAATAAAATGGAGGTTTGAGATTATGGGCGTACAGGCCAAAGTTCTTATTATCGAAGATGATCCCGACACTGCCGAGGCAATGCGAATCACCCTGGAGGCACAAGAGCACCATGTTGTAATGGCCTCCGATCCCGCGCAGGGATTGGAGACGGCAAGGAAGGAGAAGCCTGATGTGATCATCCTCGATGTTATGTTCGGAAAAAAGGAAGAATCAAAGGGATTCGATTACGCAGTGAAGATGCGGCAGGACAAAACAGTCGCCCCTATTCCCATCCTGATGATTACGGCGGTAAATATCCGGCACCCAGGCTTCAACTTCTCTCCGGATACTGATGAGGAATACCTTCCGGTAGACGACTTCATTGACAAACCCGCCCAGCCCAAGGAATTAGTGCAGAAAGTTCAAAATCTCCTGGACATGAAGACGAGCAAGTGGAAGGACTGGCCGCACAGGGGGAAATAGGAAATCGATGCTGCTCAATTGTTCCGAATACCCCATCTATGAAAGCAGGAACTGCAGGGGAGTTGAAACAGGATGCTCTCTAAAAAGAGCTTTACAAAAGGCGGAAGGTATACTATACAGGGTGCACACTGAGGTGGAGGATTAGGGTGCCCTCTGACTGTACGATACTGGTAGTGGAAGACAACGTTGACACTTCGAGGATCATCGATATGATCCTCGAGTCAGAGGGTTACCGGGTGATCTGTGCGAAAAATGGCGAACACGCCAAGGAAATTATGGGAGCGGAAACCCCGGACTGCATCGTGTTGGACATAATGATGCCTGAAATGGACGGCTTTACCTTCTGCTCATGGGTCAGATCTCAGAAAACCTTCCGGGACATACCTGTCATTCTTCTTACCTCATTTTCAAAGCATATCTACGAATCAAAACACTCACACAAAGAGGCTCTGTACACCGAAGCTGATGAATACCTGGAAAAACCGGTGAAACCAGAGAGGTTGCTGGCCATTCTCGAGGATTTATTGAAGAAGAGGGAACGTTGATTTCCTCACTGCTGCTTGTGTCGTACAGTGCTGGACGGGTATCGTGGATTACAGCTCATCGATGATGAGCCTGAAGGTGGTTCCCTTTCCGGGGGCAGTGTCCAGTTCAATCCTTCCGTTGTGTTTCCGCACAATATCAGCGACGGTCGGTAACCCAAGCCCGGATCCTGATGCCGGATTTGAAGTTTCAAAGAGCCCGAAAACCTCTGCCCTGGTATTTTCGTCCATACCCTGCCCGTTGTCGGAGACACTGATCATCAACGTCTTTTCGCCTACCCTTCTAGTGGAAACGTTTACGGATCCTTCGCTCAGAGGACAGCTGTCGAATGCGTTGGTGATGAGATTTATAAGGCAGCGGTATATACCCCTTGCATCAAATGAGCAGGGATCGACGTTATCACCAACTTCCATGTTGAGTTGAATGGCCCGAGCCTTTGCTTCTTCCTGAAACAGTGCGACGGTGTGTTTAACCAATCCATTGAGGCTATTCTCGTTCATACCCCCATGGCCTTCGGGCTTGTAGGTCAGTACATCGAGAGAGAGATTTGCCAGATTTTCGATGTGTCGGTCGAGGATTTCCCATGCGGCACCTATGTCCCGAACATTATTGGTGTCGATTGCTCTCTTGATGATATAGGAGCTGCCCCGAAGCGCATGCGCGATATTCTTGATGCAGTGCGAGAGACCCGCGACGGTCTCACCTATGGAGGCCAGCCTCAATGCAGAGATACTCTGCTGAAGGAATTTCTGCTTCTCAATGGCAAGAGCGACCTGGTTTGCATAGGTACGCATAAACCATTCATCATCGGCCGAGAAAAATCCCTTTTTTGCATTGACCGCCGTAATTACACCGATGTTCCTTTTTTCAGAATCCTGAACAGGAACGGCGATGAGTGAATGGGTGTTGCAGTTGCACTGTATGTCAAAAGATTTGTTGAAGACTGGTCTGCTGCCTGCATTCACGGTTTTGTGGATATCTCCCAGGCTCACTATCCGGTTCGTTGATGCTGAATAACCGACTGCACTGTTTTCATCGATGGGTATGGAGACCTGTGTATTTTTACCACGCAGTTTGAACTCTCCCAGCAGAACAGGGGGATCTCCCTTTATGAGAAAGACGATACTTCTCTGTGCACCAGTGACTTTCCGCGCTTCCTCGGTGATCTCCCCGATCGTTCCATACAGATCAAAACCCGAGTTGAGCCTGTTGTTGATCTCGATGAGGTGCTCCATTTGAGAAATGGTGGCATGAAGCGCCTTTGCCTCGTTGACACCCTGGGCGATCTTGAAATTCTGAAAACCCTCACCCTCCTCCCTCTTCACCCGATGATAGAAACTGCATGACACACATATCTTTCTCTTTTGGGGAAAACTATCTGCATGATTATTGAAACAGGGTGTTTCGGGGAATGTCCAGCATATGCGTCCCGCATTTTTTCCGCTGTTGACACCGTTGCTGGTTTTATCATCAACCACAGGGCAGGGGTCCATGCTCCCCGGTCCATGAGTGCATTGACGGAATTCCCAGCAATTGATGATCTTTGAACGGTTCATAGAAACCTGTACAGTTTATCACTTCAGCAGTTTTGAAATGGTGTCAAGCAAGGCTTCAGGCTTTACCGGTTTTTCAAGATACTCGTCGGCATCCGCATGCATGACTCCCTTGAGCGGATATTTGGTTTCATAGATATGCTCACCAACACCGGTGAGCAGTATGACCGGAATATTCTCATACTCCTTGTTTTTTTTCAGCCAGGAACAGAATGCAAAACCGTCCATTTCAGGCATCATGACATCCAGAACGATGAGATCCAGAGCCTCCTTTGAGATTTGCTCCTTTGCCTGCTTTCCATTTGCAGTGGTAATCACTTCATACCCTTCCGGTTCAAGTGCCATCTTGACAAGTTTTGCCTCATCCATATTGTCCTCAACCACAAGAATTCTCGCTTTCGCTGGCATTATTTTCTCCCTTTTCTGTAATGATAGGTCTGGGATAGAGTCCCGCCCTTTTAACAATTTCAGGAACCTTATGCTCCCACTCAATAGCCTGGATATGAACTCCCCTCACCCCGGGAATTTCCTGCACCTTCTGTATCAACTCAACCGTAATTCGTATGCCCTCTTCCGCCTGGTTCTTCGAAGCCTGCTTCTTATCATCTCCCGCAGCAAGACGGGCCTGCTCCATCCTTTTCATGAGGGTTTCTGGAACGCTCACTCCCGCCACAGAGCTGTTCATATATTTCAGCATGCCAAGATTTTTCGGCACGATGATCCCGGCCAGTATGGCGGTTCTTTCATGAAGTCCCATATCAACCGCGATTTTCATCTGTTGCCTGAACAGCTCGACGTCATACACACCCTGGGTCTGTATGAAATCCGCCCCTGCATCGACCTTTTTCTTCAGCCGGAAGGGCCTGAACTCGACAGGGTCACCAAGCGGTGTCCACGCGGCACCGATATAGAGGGCAGGCCTTTTCTCCAGTGGATCGCCTCCCTGCTGCACACCATCATCCCTCAACCCTTTGAGTATGGCAACCAGCTGTATGGAATCCACGTCGTACACGTTCTTTGCACCGGGATGTCCCTTCAATCTCCCCACAGCACCAAAGGACTGGTGATCACCCGCTATGCACAGGCAGTTCTTTATCCCAAGTGCGGCAGCGCCGAGCAGGTCTGACTGGATTGCGAGGCGGTTTCTGTCCCGGCATGTCATCTGCATGACTGGCTCCAGGCCCTCTCGCATGATCAGTTCGGCCGCGGCAATACTCGACAGGCGCACAACGCCTGTCTGGTTATCGGTAATGTTGAATGCATCGGCGCAGCCCTTCAACAGCCGGGCCTTTTCGAGCACCACTTCCCCGTTGCAGTCCATCGGAGGTCCCAATTCAGAGGTGAGGACGAAATGCCCAGCTGCAATGAGCTGTTCTAGTTTACTCCCACTTTTCATGTTACTTCTTCAGACCCCTCATTTTGAGATCGCATCCCTTCATGGATGACCCGGCGGGGACCGCCTGCCCGGGATGTCGACCAGTCCCTTGGGGGTACAAATTCTGACAGACGCTCCAGGGTTCCCATCTTCTGCATGCGACTTACAATGAGATGCCAGCCGCAGTCCACATCCGGACTAATTTCACACTTTCCATCCTGGCTTCCGCCGCAGGGACCGTTCAGTATGGATTTCGAACAACGCGCAATGGGACAGATCCCACCTGTGACATCGAGAATGCAGTTCCCGCAACCGGCACACATCTCAACCCATACACCTGGCTCTACGGCAGCGCCGAAAAACTTTGTGTTGACTCCGGGGAACACAAGTACCGAGTCGAGTCTTTCCGAGAGGAAGTTCACACCTACACCGCAGCCGAGTGAAAGCACTGCCTCGATACCCCCGTCCCGGACCTTCTCGGCGATGGGTTCGACAAACTCCGGCTCACACTGCCGGGTGATGCAATCCTCGATGATTTCGACCTCCCTGTCCTCCTTGAGAAAGGCGATGCGCAGAGCCGCTGCAACCACCCCCACCTCTTTCTCACCGCCGGCAAGACAGACGGTGGTACAGGTACCGCATCCAGCTATGAGAATCTTTTTGTACTTCTCAACATATTGCTTGATTTCAGACAGTGGTTTTCGCTCTGCTACTATCATTGGCCCTCTCTCCCTCGTTGTCTTTCATTAGTTTCAGCTTCCTTCTGGAAATCTCCCAGAACGAGCTCCAGGACACCTCCGCAGAACCCTCAGTCCTCCAGTAGTCGATGACCTCCTCCTCGAGGCCGATTTCGCCCAGAACCCCCCTGGCTTCACGGACCGTGTTTTCAAGCCGCTGTTCCGCAGTGGGGTACAGGCAGTCACCGCTACTGCAGCCAATAATGACCACGCCGTCGGCCCCCATTTCGAAGGGCGACAGAATATCGAGCACACCGAGCCGTGCCACACAGGGGATCATGACCCTCACGATCCCCGATTCCAGACAATTTACTGTCGTTTCCGAAACCCAGTTTCTGCTCGTCACCTCGAAGAGGCAGCAGTAGGAAACAATGAGGGGTTTCGCCATGAGTTCAGTATTTTGAGATTCCATGGCGCTTCTGAGCTCATCCCTCATCTGCGTCGTTCCGAATCTCTTCAGGGCTATTGCTGCAGCGGGACACTGCGTTGCGCAGAGGCCGCAGGCCTGACATTTCTCCTGCGGCATAACCGCGGTTTTTTCAATGGTGGCGACACCAAAGGGGCAGATGCGCACACAGGTAAGGCATGCAGCACACTTTTCCTCATCGGCAAATGCACCGGTTGTACAGGCGAGGCATCGCTTTGCCTCGTTCAGAGCTTCAGCTTCAGAGAACCCTCTCTCGATCTCGACGAAATCCTTTATCCTCAGCTCCGGTTTCACCAGATCAAGGACAAGCGGATGACGTTTCACTATTTTTTCCACCGTCTCATCGGGAAGCTCGCCAAGAGCTTGAGGGTCGTCGTAGGGCTGTTCGATCAGATCACCCGTCTCCAGATAATGCACAATGGCTCTTGCGGCCCTGTGGCCGTCACGAACGGCTTCCACAGCGGAGCCTGCACCGGTGAGGACCTCACCGCAGGCGAAAACACCCTGTCGGGACGTTGCCTGTGTTTTGGGGTCGCATCTCAACCTACCTCCGGGCGCCGTCTGTACATCGCTTCCATTGAGACTGGTTAGATCTCCACGCTGCCCGATGGCTATTATTGCATTATCCGCCAGCAGGGTTGCCGTATCCATCTCATCGTACTGAGGATTGAACCTGCCGTCAGAATCAAAGACGCTGGTACATCTCTTCAGTTCCAGGGCCTTGATATGCCCGTTATCGGTGAATACCTTTCGCGGCCCCCTGGAGTGCATGATGGAGATTCCCTCGTCATGGGCTTCCTCGACTTCCCATTTCCACGCCGGTATCTCCTCCGGAGACTCCAGGCAGATAATGGTGACTTTTTCCGCTCCCAGACGCCGTGCGGAGCGTGCCACATCTATGGCCACGTTTCCACCGCCGAGAATGGCCACACGCTTTCCCAGTACCGGTGGAATTGGAGAAAGCACGGTTTGAAGAAATGGAAGTGCAAGCATGACCCCTTCACTGTCGATCCCTGGAACA
This sequence comes from Spirochaetota bacterium, assembly GCA_023136305.1. Taxonomy (GTDB): domain Bacteria; phylum Spirochaetota; class B62-G9; order B62-G9; family DRHN01; genus JAGLSF01. The sequence goes on along the minus strand of JAGLSF010000070.1, from coordinate 1,541 downwards.
TTCAGAGTACGGCTCTCTGAGAGTCCTGTGGCCAGGAGAACAGCACTGTGCCCCTCTCTGAAGAGGTTTTCGATTGTTATGTCCCGGCCAATTTCCATGCCCGTGACGAGCTTCACACCAAGTGACAGTATATCGTCGATGTCCTCTTTTACGGCTTCATAGGGAAGGCGGTACCGGGGGATGACATTGCCGAGCAGTCCGCCCGGGTTTTCCGAACGTTCAAAAACCGTCACAGGGTAGCCCATGCTCACCAGATCACGGGCAGCTGTCATGCCGGATGGCCCGGAACCCACAATTGCCACCCTCTCCATCTCACCAGGCGGGACTTGTCTCGCCTTACTGTATGCCAGACGATGCTCCTTGGTGGCTTCAATCACGAATCGTTTGAGCCTTCTCAGACCAATCGGAGCCTCCACCTTGCTCCTTCGACAGTTCTGCTCGCAGGGATGGTGACAAATTCGTCCGCACACCGATGAAAAAGGATTTGCATCGAGCAGGAGTCTGAGTGCCTTTTCATATTCACCATGTATGATGTAATCCACAAGCTGACGGTTGTCGGTATGAACCGGACATCCCACTGTGCAGGGTGCGATTACCGTGGATTCGCCGTTTTGCTGTGACATGGGTGATTTTCCCTTTCATAAATCATATTGATCATATGTATTTCCTAGCATTTCTTATGTACGGTTACATTATACAGAATCACAAAAAGAATTCAACACTTATAGCATGCTCTCCTTCACCCTCCACAATGCCCGTCCGAGGGAAAGCTGTCTGCAGTGAAAACTGTGAGTCTGAATGCAATCAGGATAATAGAAAGTCTGCAACCAGAAGAGTGAAGGCTGAGCTTTTACGTTTAGTGACAAGTGAGCAGCACGAGATGATGGGGTCTATAGACATGGGTATTCAGGAACGTTAAAGAGAAACACAACCTATCTCCTGTTTCCATACTGCTCCTCGACTAATTTGACCACCTCAAACTTCGACAACCCCTGGTCGAGAAGCTCCGAAATGTAGGATTTGACTTCCACAGCTCCACGGGATGCATCACAGGTGCACTCATCGAGGGGAGTTATACCGCACTCTCCGCACGGGCAGTTGAAGTTTGTCGCAATGGCCTGGACCTCTGCGGCCCACGCCTGTTTTGACGCCGGGACAATATTCAACTCTCGGGATTCCGATGACCGGTTACCCGATGACGGTGACAAAGAAAGTATCCAGATCAATACACCCGCAATTACCACGACAACGATGACAACCGGGATAAAGGATTGAACGGTGGTCTTTTTTCCCTTCTTACCGGTGACTCGCTTCGTAGTTGACCTTTGACGAGCAGAAGCCCTGGTTGTCTTCGAAACGCCCGCGGGACCTGCCTTGCCGGCCTTGACCTTCGTTCCGCATGCATGACAGAAGTTGCTGCCCTGTTCCAGGGTTTCTCCGCATTGGACGCATACAATCTCCGACAGGATCTCTCTCCCACATTTACTGCAGAAATTACTCCCCTCGGCGTTGTTTGCACCACAGTAGGAACACTCCATTAC
>JAGLSF010000007.1 GCA_023136305.1 Spirochaetota bacterium | reverse complement strand
ACCACTTGAATACAGCAGGGGCCCTCTCGGTTGTGAGATCGACCTTGACTCTCGTCATATAGACGCTGGTTTCCAGAGGGACAGGGATGGCCAAGACCCCCGCGTCTTCCCCGGAAGCCTCTCCAAAACTTTCCCAGAACTCCTGGAATTCTGTGTTGTCATGATACAAGGTCATTTCCTGGACTTTGCCCTTTTTCTCTTTCTTGCCCTCACCTTCTTCACTTCCGGCAAGTGCAAGGCCACCCACCAGTGAAACTGCAATGACCAGGGTTACCAGGAACAAGAGATACTTTTTCATAAAACCCTCCTTCGTAATAAAAAAATTGAATTTTTCCCGCATACATTGCTGAATGTGATTGATAGTATAATATCAGTGAAGCTATTGCAAGCAATTAATGATGCACATGCAAACATATGGAGTAATCAGCATCCGTTTATGTGCATGCGTCAGTATGCTATTTCGTTTACTGCCTCGTACATGGCCAGGATGTTCTCGGGCGGTACGGTGTCGAGCATGTTGTGTATCTGGCAGAATATGAAACCGCCGTCCTTCATGAAGATCTCGCAGTTTTTTCTTACCTCTTTTCGGACTTCATCGGGTGTGGCCTCGGGAAGAATCCGCTGCGTGTCTATGCCGCCGCCCCAGAACACCAGGTCTTTTCCGAACTCCCTCTTCAGCTTCTCCGGCTCCATGCCGCCCGCTGAGGTCTGCACCGGGTTGATGACCTGCACACCTGCATCGATGAGATCGGGCAGGAACTCGGAGATGGCCCCGCAGGAGTGGAGGAAGACCTTCACGTCTGAGTTCTCACGTACATATCGGTAGAGCTGCTGAGCCCTTGGGAGTAACAGTTCTCTGTAGAGCTTTGGCGAAATCATGGGACTGGTCTGTGTGCCCAGATCATCGCCCATCACGATAGTGTCCGCATAGGGTGAAACAGCCTTGAGATAGGTCTCCAGTTTTTCCATGTGCATCTCGAGCAGCCTGTCCAGGAGCTTCTCGATCATGGGCCGATTGATCACCAGATTGGTCATGAAGTCGTCCATTCTGAATATGAACCCGCCGAGCTCGAAGAACTGTCCGCCGAATCCCACCATGATCGAGTAGTCAGTGTTCTCGTAGAGCTCTTTCGCCGCTTTACCCACCTGATCGTAGTAATCTGCTTCACCGGCATGCTGTGCCTGGGGGTCGGTCATGTGAACCCACATGATCTTCTTCAGTTTATCTGGGAGATCGTCGAAGTTATCCGGGACCTGCCCGTAGAGAGGCCAGATCTTCTGGTCAAAGAAATATGATCCCTTCGGCATCTCAGCGAGGCGATCTCCCTCATCATCCACGCAGAACCAGGAATCTCCATCCTTTTCTATATTCAGCCAGGCAGGAACCTTCACCGGCGATCCGTCGGGAAGTGCCCAGTCGTTCCACTCATCGGGAACATCAGCGAATGCACGGGCCAGGTCGATGACATCGATCTGAAACATATCAAGGTAACAGTCTTCCACCAGAGCGAGTTGCTGCACCAAGTCGTATATCTTCGTTTCACCTTCCCTTAGTCCCAGATGCTTTTTCAGTTTGTTGTAGGTGACTCCGAGAAGTCCCGTTGACCGCATGCCGCCGCAGTCTACGGGGACCTTGTCGGGTTCCTGATGATTCAATGCTGCACGCACCCTTTCACGACTTGTCATCTCTTCTACCTCTAGTTTTTAGGATCTTTGTCATAGTGTTTTGCACCGTATCCCGGGAATAATCAGTATAGCAGGTATTTCAGTTTTATAGAAGATCGTTTCTCCCAGGGGTGTTTTATTATGATGAGCGCGATGCCCGGGTGTCCCAGATGGAACGTGCCAGTGCGAGGAGTATAACAAGCTTGATGAAAGGGTAGAGAAGCACCTGCAGAATCGTTATCTCTCCGAACAAAACGATGTCGAAATGCGGGAAGTAGTATGTGATGAGGGATATGGGGAAGAAGAGCAATGCGAGTACGACCACCCACAGGTTGGAACTGAACCGCCTTCTGATGATAAAGAGAACTCCCATGACGAAAAGAACGAATGAGAGTATGAGATCAATATAATTCACCTTTCACTCTTCCCTGTGAAATACCTGTGTTGCGGTGGAGGGCAGAGCATCAGTCGGCTGGTGGTGGAAGGGTGAAACGGAAAACCGTGATCTGATTCTCCCCGGATTGTGCCTCGATCGTGCAATTCGCCGTTTCAAGAGTTTTTTTCACAAGCGCAAGCCCGATTCCGTAACCCTGCCCGTTTCCCTCTGAGTCTTCGCGGTGAAAAATCTCGAAAATTCGTTTAATATTCTCAGTATGTATACCGATGCCGTTGTCTTCAACAAAGAAACCATGATATCTGGTCTGCGCAGGGGCGAAGGTGCCGACGCGTATGTATGATTTCACATCCTTACGGGCGTACTTGACGGCATTGTCAATCAGGTTTGAAAATATGCTCCGCAGGCCGCTCATGTAGAAGTAAACGCTGGGAAGGGAGCTGGACACCTGAAAGTCGATATCCTTCTCACTGAACTGCACGGCATAATTATCGCCGATCTCCCGGACCAAACGTTCCGTATCGATATCGATCCACTCCTCCTCGTGCTTTCCGATTCTTGAATACTCGAGCAGCCCTTCGGTAATCTCTTCCATGGCTGAGACATTCGCATTGATTCGCCCGAGGAGAAAACGTCCTTCCTTGTCGTTTACCTTGTCGAAGTACTCTTTTGAGAGTATCTCTGAAAAGGATTTGATGGAGAGTATGGTGGATTTAAAATCGTGAGCGATCGTGTAGTAGAGGTGTTCCATTTCAAGTATCTTTTCATTCTTTTCAACGATCGCGTCATGTTTCGAAATTGCCCGTGTGAGCCTTGCTTTGAGCTCGCTTGTGTTGATCGGTTTTGAAATATAATCGGATGCACCGAAGTACATGGCGTCCACCGCGCTGTTGTATGAGCTGTATGCGGTGATGAAAATGACCTCGGTATCGGGCTGTATCTCTTTTGCCCGTTGCAGCACCTGAAAACCATCAACATCGGGCATGACCAGGTCCGTGATGATGAGGTCGTAGATATTGCTCTCGATGAGCTTGAGGGCCTCCTTGCTGTTCGTGGTTTTTTCGACAGAGAAGCCGGTGCCAAACTCCTGGAATACGTGCTCAAAGCTTTCGATGACAAGCTCATCATCATCAACGATTAGTATTCGGTGCTTGATTGCAGGACTCCTGGTTGCCAGTGTACTCATAAGATATGTGAACTTGGATGGATTATCACATCTTCGGTATAATTATCGGAAGCAGTTCTGCCCAATTATAGTTCTCTTGGAATCATTGTCAATACTAAAAAGTCGATAGTTTCAATGATTATTCGGTCACTCTTCGAAATCCACTTCCGGGACTTCCCTCGCACCCTCGTCGATTTCAAAGTATTCCTTCTTCTCGAAACCCATTCTTCTGGCAATGGTCGATGCGGGAAACCTTCGAATCTTGGTGTTGAATATCCTGACGGCATCGTTGTAGCGCTTTCGTGCGACTGCTACGCGGTTTTCTGTTCCTGCAAGCTCATCCTGGAGTCTGATGAAGTTTACGTTGGACTTCAGGTCGGGATAGCGCTCAACGATGACCAGCAGCCTGCCCAAGGCGCTTTGCAGCTGATTGTACCCCTGGGCAGTTTCCCCAACAGTCTGGGCGCCCGCAAGTTTTGCCCGTGCTTCGGATATCTGGGTAAACACTTCCTTCTCATGTGCCGCATACCCCTTTACCGTAGCGACGAGATTGGGGATGAGGTCGTTTCGCCGCTGCAGCTGATTATCGATCTCTGACCAGGCAGCATCGATACTCTCCTCGAGAGTGACAAGTGTGTTCCTCGTGCCGATATACCAGGCTCCAAATATAATGAGAAAAACCGCAATAACTGCAACAACAACGATTACACCTGTGAGTTTGCCTCGAGCCATACCACACTCCTTTACATGTATCATTTAATTATGGGGACAGCCCATTAAATTGTAAAATATGTATTATTAATGCAGTGGTATTGTATACCAAAGATAATTAAGTGAGCTGTCCCCATAATTAAAAGCCGCGGGAGGCGCCTCCGCCTCCAAATCCTCCTCCGCTGAATCCACCACCGCCACCGAAACCGCCGCCGAAGCCCGAACCACCCGATCCAAATCCGCCTCCATAAAAACCCCTCCTGGAAGCGGCTCCCCCCATGAACAGCAGGGGCCAGAACAGGAACCGCCCGCCGCCGAAAAAGAGTGCAAAGATTATGAACAGTATGAGACCGGTGGGTATACCTGGTCGTGTGTATCTCTTACTCTCGCTCAATTAGTAATCACCCAGCTCGACATCGTACTCCTTGGCAATGATCCCGGCTACGGCTCGAACTCCCTTCAGCATGCCGGTGCCGTACTCACCCGCCTGCAGCGCGGGAAGTATGGACTGGTCAATAATTTCACCTGCCATGCCGTCTGGTATGACACCTTCGAGACCATAGCCAACCTCGAGCTTGATTTTCCTCTCCTGTATTGCAAGCAGTAGGAGTATTCCCGTATCCTCACCCTTTTTCCCGACACCCCATGTAGTGGCAAGCTCGATCGAATACTCGTCGATCGATCCATAGGGCTCTATGCTGTGAACCGTAACCACCGCTATCTCTACACCTGTCTTCTGCTGAAGTGCCTGGGCAATGGCCTCCATCTCTGCGCTCGAATTGGAATCGATGACCCCTGCAAAGTCGTTGACAAAGCCCACAGGGTCGGGCAGTTTCTGGGCCCAGAGGGGACCTGCGAGCAGGACAATGAGAAGTATTGCAGGAAAAATGTACACCTTTCTTTTCATCGCAAAGGATCTCCGATCGGTATTCCCTTACTCCTTGAATTTCATTCTGTCGACGATGATGATGAGCTGCTCTAGTGTGGCGAGGGCTTGGGTAGCAAGTTTCCCTGCATCGACCCTCTGACCGATCCGGAGCTCGAGTAGCTTCTTAAAGGGTTCAGCATCAATCTCAAAGGTTCGCGAAACCTCGTCGATGATGGCCGCACCTTCTGTTGGAATCTCCTTCAATCCCTGCATCCTGAGAAGCCCTCTGAATAATGCCTTCAAGGTTCCATAGAGGAATTTCAGGTTTGCTTCAAGCACTTTCCTGCGTCCCCGGGATGCGATGAGTACCTGGCGCAGGGAGGCGACGCTTCCCCGAAGCCTCTCCTCGAGCTGATGCCGCAGGTTCTTTTTCTCCAGGGTGAGTGATTTGGTTTCATCATCTCCGAAAAGCACCCTGTTGCGGTCCCTGATGTCTGCGTACTCCATGGGGAACACATCCGCTGAGTTTATGAACTCGCTTTTCGTGAGGATCAGGGGGGTGATTTTGTACTTGCGCATCATATGGGGAGCTGTTTTTCCGAGGGCCCCTATACTGTCCGAGTTGGAATGTTCAAGTATGACAAGCAGGTTGACGTCCGATACTCCGGGAATAAAATCACCGCTTACATAACTGCCGTACAGCGTGACCGAGAGAAGGTTGTTGCCGAAGGTCTCCTTTAATACGGTGAGAAATGACCTTTCAACTGCCTCACGTATCGCGGACTCTTTTGACATACCGCTCCTCCCCTCCAGTTTATTCTACTGATAAAATGTACTATACCAAGTTGCATTCATCAAGATGTAAGTGCTGTCCCTCAATGCTCTGTTCAAATGGAGGAAAAGGGTGTATCATCGAATTGAAGGAGAAGTAGGTGAGGGAGGTGAGATGACATGGCACTGAAAAAGGCCCGCTTTGCGGGCACCTGGTATCCTGGTACCGGGAGGGAGTGTACACGCAGCATGAAGCAATACGATGAGGAGCTTGCGTCTCAGTTCGGCGAGGATGAGCGGTCCTCATCGGGTTTCTCAGGCGGCATCGTACCTCATGCGGGATGGTTCTTCTCGGGTAAAACGTCATACGCCGTGTTCAGGAGTATAGCGGACAGGGCAGCTGCATCGGGGACAGTTCCTGATCTCTTCTACGTGTTTGGCATGCATCTTCCCCCAGACGGCCCAAACTACCTCTTCCTGGACGAGGGATTTGAGACTCCCCTCGGACCACTGCTGTTGAGCAGCGATGCGGCAGAGAAACTCTCAATGCGCTTCGATTTTGTGCATGAGACAGCACACGATTCCGCATCTGACAATACCATTGAGCTCCAGCTTCCCTTTATAAAACATTTCTTCCCGGAAGCAGAGATCGTAACTGTTGGTGTCTCGCCTGATGAGGGAGCTGTGTCTATCGGTGAAGCGGCTTACGAGATTGCACACGAGCTCGGCAGGAAGCCCTGCTTCATCGGCAGCACCGATCTCACCCATTACGGTCCGAATTACGGGTTCACCCCGCAGGGTATAGGGGGCCAGAGCGTCAGGTGGGTGAAGGACTGCAACGACAGAGAGGTCATTGAAGCCTTTCTCAGCGCAGAACCCCGGGATGTGATACGAAGGGCCCTGTCCTCGCACAATGCCTGCTGCCCCGGCGCTGCTGCGGCAGCCATTGCATCTGTACGCAGGGGGGGTACGAAGAAGGGATTCCTGATCGATTATACGACCAGCTATGATCGGCATCCGGACTCAAGCTTCGTCGGTTATGCCGGTGTCCTGTACTAGGCGTAGGCTTGCCCTTTCGGGGTATTCCTGTACTATCTGTTTGAGTCCGATGATCATGGTCGTCATTATGGCATCAGTTGAGTTTTTGGCAGAACCCTGAACCTGGATGGAAATATATCCCTCCCTCATCTCCCAGTTTATCCCTTCACGGTCGTAGTGCAGCAGTCCCGCGAGTGCGGTTTCTGCAACCGCTGAAACTGCGGCACAGACAATATCGGAACCCGCCTTTCCACCTCCGTGACCGGTCACCTCTACTTTCCGTACCCTCTCGCCTGTGACGGTAACCCCTATCTCAATCATGATATATCCCGATTTCCCCTTAAGGCTTTTAACTACCGAAAAAATGTTTTCTCTTAGGACGATATTTGGTACAATGGGGGAAGCCTCATGCCCTGCAGCTGCTTTGTGATCTGCAGGTCGCAAGAAGGTGAAGCCGACCCAAGAGCACCCGGATGAGCTATAAGGTTGCAGTCATCGTCCTCTTTTTATTATCATATATTGGAATAATTGCCTTTTCCAGAAAAAAGACCTATTTCGCCAGTATTGGAGCCCTGCTTCTCATACTGGTGCATGCCCTTTTCAGAGCGGAATCGCCCGCACACTGGTTTCAGTTCATTCTCCACTCCATAAACTGGAACGTACTCGGTATATTCCTGGGTACCCTGCTCATTGCCAATGCATTCATCGAGTCGGAGGTACCGACCCTCGTTGCGCATGTTCTCGTCAACCGTTCGAAGAATGTTGGTATTGCGATATTTTCCGTATGTGTTATGACAAGCCTTCTCTCGGCCTTTATCGAAAACGTAGCCACCGTGCTCATCGTCGCTCCCATTGCGCTTGCCATAGCAAGGAAACAGAACATAACGCCTGTGCCCTTTCTCATCGGGCTCGCCGTATCGTCCAATCTGCAGGGTACGGCAACGCTTATCGGCGATCCCCCGAGTATGATCCTCGCAGGCTACATGGGACTCAACTTCAATCAGTTCTTTGTATTGGGCGGGAAACCGGGAATATTCTTCGCGGTACAGGTGGGGGCGGTGATATCCTTCGGGATTCTCTATCTGTTTTACAGGAAGTACAAAGACCCCATCCTCCCCTCACCAAAACCGGTGGTCAGGAGCTGGTTTCCAACCGTCATCATACTGCTCATGATTCTGCTCCTTGCCACATCGTCCTTCATCGATCCCAATTTCTCCTACTTCGGCGGCATCATCTGCATGGTCCTCGGCATCATCTGTATTCCCTGGTTCTGTACGGTCGGGAAATGCGGCGGCAGAGATCTCATGAAGAAGCTCGATTTTGACACCACTATTTTTCTTGCGTCAATTTTCATACTCGTGGGGAGCCTCACGGAGGCAGGCCTCATGGAGGACATCGCCATATTCGTACAAAAATTCCTGGGAGACGACCGGTTTGTGATCTACACCTTCTTCGTCTGGTTTTCCGTCCTCATATCGGCATTCGTGGACAATGTTCCCTACATAACCGCAATGCTCCCCGTTGCGCAGATCATATCGCAGAACCTTGGCGTCTCACCCTATCTATTCGTTTTCGGCCTGCTCATCGGATCCTGTCTGGGCGGCAACATCACGCCTGTGGGAGCTTCAGCGAACGTGGTCGCTGTTTCGATACTACGGCGTGAGGGATATCATGTTGGATTGAAGGAGTTTGGGAGGATCGGGCTGCCCTTCACACTGGGAGCGACTTTCGGTTCCTATCTCTTCGGCTGGATTGTATGGGGATAGGGCGAGAATGTTAAAAATATATTGAAATTTTCTCTGATTAAAACTATTCTATTAAAGCCTTGCCGGAGTAGTTCTGTATTAAAACTCAATGACATGGGAAATGGAGTGGATCGATGAAGCTTTTTTCCTTCAAGGGAGGGGTACACCCCCCGGAGATGAAAGAGCTGGCCGAGGACAGCCCCATACGGAAGGCGGAAATTCCGAAAAATCTCACCGTGCCGCTTGTGCAGCACATCGGCGTTCCCTGCAAGGCGACTGTTGAGGTCGGTCAGCAGGTCAGGGAAGGGCAGGTTATCGGTGAGACACAGGCTTTTGTCACAGCACCGGTGCATGCACCTGTTTCCGGCAAGGTGAAGAAGATAGAGAATGTACTCCATCCCCTGGGGATAAAGGCCCCCGCGGTGCTGCTCGAGGTCGGTGAGGGGGAGGAGAAGGAATACATGGAGCCCCTCGGTGATGATCCCGCTAAGCTTGACTCGAAGCAGATGCTCGAGCGTGTGCAGCAGGCGGGCATTGTGGGGATGGGAGGCGCAACCTTTCCCGCACATGTAAAGTTTGCACCTCCAAAGGAAAAGAAGATCGACACCTTCATTATAAATGGGTGTGAATGCGAACCCTATCTCACGGCCGATTACCGCGTTATGATCGAGTGGGGTGATGATGTTCTGCTCGGTGCCCAGATGATTTCAAAGATACTGGGTGTAGAACGGACAATAGTCGGAATCGAGGAAAACAAGCCGGAGGCAATCGAAAATCTCCGGCAGCTTACCGGAAATGTCGGCGGAGAGGTGCAGGTGGTCGAGACGAAGTATCCGCAGGGCGCAGAGAAGATGCTCATCAAGGCACTGTTGGGCCGTGAAGTTCCATCGGGCGGGTTGCCCATGGATGTGGGCGTGGTTGTGTCGAACGTGGGAACAGCCGTGGCGGTATGCGAGGCGGTGCGGGACGGGAAGCCGCTCATCGAACGGGTGGTCACGGTGACCGGCAATGGTGTGGGAAAGCCCGGTAACTTTCTAGCACGTATCGGGACAAGTGTGCAGAGCCTGGTCGATCAGGCGGGCGGTACTGTCGGTACGGTGGGAAAGCTCATCATGGGAGGGCCCATGATGGGTCTGGCGCAATCATCCTTTGACACACCGGTCATCAAGGGAACATCGGGTATACTCATCATGCAGGAGCAGGGGGAGATGCACGAAACCCATCTCCCCTGTATCAAGTGCTCCTTCTGCGTGCAGGCCTGCCCTGTATACCTCATTCCTTCCCGGCTTTCCATTATCGCCGAGGCGCAGAACTGGAAGAAGGCTGAGGAGTTCGGTGTCAATGACTGCATCGAATGCGGCTGCTGCAACTATGTGTGTCCTTCGAAGCGTCCGATTGTGCAGTTCATCAAGACGACAAAAATGAAATTACGCAAGCTCAAAGCAATGGAGAAGTGATCCATGGGAGAGGAAGCCCAAGCTTTGATTCTTTCAACATCACCGCATGCGAAGAGCACCGATTCGGTCCGGAAAATCATGGGGATCGTTAATCTGATGCTCCTTCCCGCCGTAGCTTTCAGCATCTACCAGTTCGGTCTCTATGTGCTCGCCATGTACGCGGTTTCAATTGCGACCTGCCTGGCCACAGAGTACCTGGTGGTTCGGTGGCGAAAGAGGCCGTTCTCGCTCAATGATGGAAGCGCCCTGGTAACGGCACTACTCCTGGTGATGGTTTTACCACCCCGTTTTCCACTCTACGGCGTTATTCTTGGTGCAGTTGTCGCCATTGTCATTGGAAAGCAGATATTCGGCGGTATCGGGTACAATATCTTCAACCCTGCACTCATCGGGAGGGCCTTCCTCGCTGCGGCATATCCGGTCTGGATAACATCATGGATCACACCCCGCATTGGGGTTGACGGGATTTCCATGACGGATGCGGTAAGTACGGCTACACCTCTTGCGCAGATGAAGTTCGACGGTGTCGTTGCTGCTGCGGCAGACCTCTTCCTCGGCTTCATCGGCGGTTCGATCGGAGAGACGAGCGCCCTGCTTCTTCTCATTGGGGCAATCTATCTCATCGTCAAGAAATACATCAAGTGGAGAATACCTCTCTCCATTTTCCTCACCGTAGCCGTTCTGGGCGGTATTTTTCATCTCATCAATCCGGCACGGTTTCCCAATCCACTGTTTCATCTCTTTGCCGGCGGTCTCATGATCGGTGCCCTGTATATGGCAACGGACATGGTGACCTCTCCCATTACCAAAAAGGGGTGTGTGTACTTCGGGATTGGCATCGGCCTGCTGGTCATTGTGATACGCCTCTTCGGAGGGCTGTCAGAGGGTGCCATGTACGCAATCCTTTTCATGAATGCCCTGGTGCCCCTCATCAATAGGGCTACGAAACCAAGAATTTTTGGTACAGGAGCTGGGGAATGAATAGACGACTCAAGATGTTGCTCATTATGACACTGTTCGCCTGCATTTCCGGTGGTGTTCTCTCTCTCGTATACCTCATCAGCGCCCCGCTCATCGAGGCTAATATGCTCGAAGAGGAGAGGCGCTCAATACTCAATGTCGTACCCGGCATTGATTCCTATGAAGAGAGAATTGAGGGAGAAATGAAGTATTTCGAGTGCAAGGATGCATCGGGATTCGTTGTGGGATACGCATTACCGGCAAAGGGAAACGGCTATCAGGGTGTTATCAAGCTTATGGTGGGTCTCACACCTGACCTGTCCGAGATTACAGGCATCAGCATTCTTGAGCAGGTTGAAACACCCGGGCTGGGAGGGCGAATCAGTGAGCAGGTCTTTCAGGACCAGTTTCAGGGAATCAAAACCGAGCCAGCCGTTGGATATGTGAAGAATCAGGCTCCGGACAAAGATACAGATATACAGGCCGTAACCGGAGCAACGATTTCTTCGCGTTCAGTGGTGACAATCATCAACAGAAACATCGTGAAGTTCAGGGAGATCCTATAAAACCGGTACCTGCACCTGCAGATGCTGATCTGAATGACAATTGTTATGCTGGTTGGAGGAGTCATGGCTGCAAAAGATGACAGGAAAAGCGTGGGTGTTGAATTCGTGAAGGGATTCTGGAAAGAGAACCCCATACTTGTCATGCTGCTCGGCATGTGCCCCACACTCGCGGTAACAACGTCTGTCATTAATGGGCTGACCATGGGTCTTGCCGTTGTATTCGTGCTCACCTGTTCGAGCCTCATCGTGTCCATCGTTCGCAACATCATCCCAAAACAGGTACGGATACCTGTATTCATCGTTATCATAGCAACCTTTGTGACCATGGTTGACCTGTTCCTCAAGGCATTTCTGCTCGACCTGAGCAAGGCACTCGGTCCCTTCATCCCCCTTATCGTGGTGAACTGTATCATCCTGGGCAGGGCAGAGGCCTTTGCCTCGAAGAAAGGAGTGTTCCTCTCAGTGGTCGACGCCCTCGGAGTCAGCTTCGGCTTCACCATAACACTCATCATACTGGGCGGTATACGTGAGGTCCTGGGAATGCGCACCTTCTTCGGTCATCCGGTTCTTGGCGAAGGATTCGAACCGTGGATCGTTATGCTGCTGCCTCCCGGTGCGTTCATAACGCTGGGACTCCTGCTGGGTGTCAAGAACAGTATCGACAAGAGATTGAAGGAAAAGCGCTCACGCTAGCTCGCGCAAGCGCTAGATGGAGGTTCACTGTGGAAGTCATTCTTATCTTCATATCCGCCGTGCTGGTGAATAACTTCGTACTCTCCTATTTCCTGGGTATCTGCCCCTTTATCGGTGTGTCCGAACGCATAGAGTCTTCGGTGAGCATGGGATTTGCCGTTACCTTCGTTCTCACGCTGTCAGCGGCCATAACCTGGTTAATCAACAATTATATACTGATTGCATTCAACGTTCCCTTCCTGCAGTACGTATCATTTATCATCGTGATTGCCGCACTCGTGCAGTTCGTGGAGATGTTCATACGGAAGACCTCGAAGACCCTCTACGACGCCCTCGGTATATACCTTCCCCTTATTACGACGAACTGCGCCATTCTCGGTCTTGCTCTGTTTGGTGCCCTCCGGGCCTACTCCTTCATTGAGAATATCGTATTCGGCATCGGTGCCGGTCTGGGTTTCACACTTGCGCTCGTCATTATGGCAGGTATCAGAGAGGAACTTGATCTCGCCGATGTACCTGAGCCCCTGAAGGGGGCTGCCATTACACTGATTATTGCCGGCCTGCTCGCCCTCGCGTTTATGGGTTTTGCAGGGCTTATCTCTGTCTAGGGTGGAGGAGAATCATGGGAATAGCGGTACTGATCATCTCGGTCGCCAGCATGGGCGGGATTGGCCTGATACTGTCCCTTATACTTGTTGTTGCGGATAAGAAACTCGCCGTGAAGGAGGACCCCCGGGTGGAGCGGGCCCTGGCGGCCCTTCCGGGAATCAATTGCGGTGCCTGCGGCTTTGCCGGGTGCAGTGGATTTGCGGCTGCCGTTGCCGAAGGGAAGATAAGCGTCTCCGGATGCAGGCCGGGAGGACAGGAGGTAGCGGCCCAGCTCGCGCAGATACTGGGGGGCGAGGAGGCCGAGGCTGAAACACCGAAGAAGGCGCGGGTTTTTTGCAGCGGCGGGCTCAAAGAGGCGGTACGTGACAAGGTGTACGTGGGCGTGCGAACCTGCGAGGCGGCACACATAGTTGGCGGCGATAAGGCCTGCCTCTACTCGTGTATCGGGTACGGGGACTGTGTCGATGCCTGCCCCTTTGATGCAATGTACATGGATGAGAACGGTCTTCCCGTCGTCATTCTCGAGAAGTGCACAGGCTGCGGTGAATGTGTGAAGGCCTGTCCAAGAAATATTATGGGCCTGACCGATGCGGATGAGACGATTCATGTGTACTGCAGGTCACAGGACAAGGGCCCTGTGGTTCGCAAGATCTGTTCAGCTGGCTGTATTGCATGCAAGCTCTGCGAAAAGGATGACGATACCGGTGCGGTGATGGTGGTTGATAATCTCGCCGTCATTGATTATAGTGTACACAAGGACCCACTCAAGGCAATCGAGCGCTGTCCAACCAAGGTGATACGGGTTTCAGAGCCGGTTCCCGGGTTTGAAAAAGAGAAAGCCCGGAATTGAAGTATGAAGCATACCAAGGGTTGAGAGGATGTTTGGAAAGGGCGTTCACGGAGAGGAAGGCGAAGTAACTGCGCTGCACGGCAACAGGGCAACTGTCAGAATAGAGGCAGGAAAGGGCTGCGAACGCTGTCGACTCTGCATCCCAATCTCTGATACTGAAATGATCGTTGAGGCCTCCTATTCGAGGCGGATCGATATCGGTGATCATGTCGTGCTCGGTTTCCGCCCCGGAATAATCGTTCAATCCGCTTTTATCCTCTATCTCATCCCTCTTGTCAGTCTCATACTTGGTTACTATGCCGGTAAATTTCTCTTCCGGCCCTGGATAATTCCCGGCAAAGAGGAGCTTTTCCCGGCGTTGACATCGCTGGTGTTTCTCTTTGTCTCATTTGTCCCCATCCGGCTCTACGACAGAATGAAGGAGAAGGATAAACGCTTCCGGGTGTACATAAAAGAGCCGAAATGACCGTACCTGTAGAACCGAAATGGCAAACATAAAGAAAATACTCATTGTTGTACTTGCCTCCCTGGCCGGGCTATACCTGCTTTCAGTATTCACTCTGCTCAACCTTCCCTACCATGCATTCATCTCGAGGGCAGACCGTACCCTCCAGTCGCAATATGGGACCGGGTTGACAGTCGGGCAGGTGTTCTACCGATACCCCTTCAAGATGCATATGCGTGATGTACGCATCGTGCATGAAGACGCTACCTTTGTTGTGAGCTTTGATGATCTGCTGCTGCAACTCAAACTTATCTCATTCTCAGGGCAGAAATCATTGGAGTTAAGCGGAAGCGGCGTTGGTTTCCGGAGCCAGTGGATCGATATTTCCGGGGCTTCCGTCAATCTTGTCGCAAGGATTCGCCTCTTTCCTCTCATACGAGGAGTGGAGGGAAATCATGTCACATCCCTGCGGTTTGTGACGGGCGGTGCAGATGTGGAACGGGTACTCATATCGGGGTTCGAGTTGAGCGACCTCCGGCTCAAGCAGGTTCAGCTCTTTCTCAACGGTGATGATGAGGGGTTTTCGGTGGAGAGGGGAGTGCTCAGTGCCGATGTGGTAAAATCAGAGCTCGAGGGAAGATTAGGGTTTCAGAATCTCGACATGGTACTGAGCATCATTCTGACAGAAGAATTCTACAACAGATACGGCGATTTACGAACAATAATAGATTCCTTTTTCAGGGATGGAACGCTGAAGATGAAAATACAGGGCAGTATGGCAAATCCGCGGGCCAGTATCATGCGGTTATGATCGTTTTAATTGACGGGCGAGGGAATCAATCATTTTGAATCAAAGCAAGATACTCATCGCAGATGACAATCTCGACATGATTTACCTCATCAAGAAGGGATTTGAGGGGCAGGGGTATGAGATCATCGAAGCACATGATGGCGATGAGGCATTCCAGAAAATTTTGAAAGAGAAACCCGATCTCGTACTCCTCGATCTGAAGATGCCGAGACGCCACGGTCTCGATGTTCTCCGGGAGATTCGAACCACTGAAGAGCTGAAGGATATACCCGTCATCGTCCTGACCGTTGTCTCCGACACGAACGAGAAGATCGCTGCACTGGAGAACGGGGCGAACGATTTCCTCCTGAAACCACCCCTTACCGCAGAACTCAGGGCACGTGTAAAGACTCAGCTCAACCTGCGCAACGCTACGCAGGTGCTGATCGATTACACACACAAGCTGGAAGAGGCCGTGGAGAGCAAGACCAGGGAGCTCAAGGAGTATGCCAACCGTCTCGAGGGGATGGTGGAGGACAAGGTTGGCGTCATCAAGCATCAGAATGAGGAGCACCTCCTTGATATAAAATCAGCGGCAAAGATTCAGCGAAGCCTGCTTCCCGAGAAGATGCCGAACGTGGAGGGTGTAAGTTTTTTTGCACGATACGTCCCCTGTGAGCGCATCGGTGGAGATTTTTACAATGTCTTCCAGATCGATGAAAACACCTTGGGATTTTTTATCGCCGATGTCTCAGGACACGGAGTTCCCTCGGCCATGATAACGGTTTTTCTCAAGCAGGAGATTTCCCATCATGCCAAGAGGGTGCTTAGAAACGGTCGGTACAGTGTGGCCAAACCGAGAGAAGTTTTACACAAGTTCAATCGAAGTTTCATAGCGAACAAGGTCGGTGAGGGCTCCTACTTCGTGACCATCGTGTACTGTATCTTCGAACTGCAGGAAAGGAAGCTGACCGTGTCCATTGCGGGACATCACGCACTCCCCGTCATCAAGAGGAACGATGGAAGGCTCGAGCCCATCGAATTACAGGGGTTTCCGATTGGCTGGTTCGAAGTGGACGAGGAGTATAAAGAGCACCACTATCAGCTCGATGCGGGCGATACGCTCTTCCTGTACACCGATGGCCTGCTCGATATTGCACGCGGGAAAGGACGAATTGACTTCGACACCGTGCATGCACTCTTTCAGAGAGATGATATGGAGGAGGCTCTTGATCGAATGATCAGGAGTTATCGGAAGAGAAAAGAGGGTGAACGGGACGATGTTACCCTGCTCGCCATGCAAATTACCAATTAGGAACCCATGCGCAACATATACTTCTCACCCGGTCTGTAATGAGGTAAATTCTCACCGAACAAGGAATTTCCGGAGATAGCCATGGCACGGGATCTCGTGCGCGATTCGAGGCGTATCGTCGTCAAGATAGGAACGAGGGTGCTGACAGAGGAGGAGGACAACAGGCTCTCCTATGCTACCATCGCCACACTGGTGGAGCAGATATCAATGACGCTGCCGGGACGTGAGTTCATCATCGTTTCATCGGGAGCCATCGCCCTCGGACTGAGCCGCATGGGGACTGACATGCGGCCGCGGCAGATTGATATGCTTCAGGCTGCAGCTGCAATGGGACAGAGCAGGCTCATGCATGCCTATGAAGACGAGTTTGCAAAGAGCAGCCATGAGACGGCCCAAATTCTGCTCACCTATGAGGATATTCAGAACCGCAAAAGGTACCTGAATATCAGGAACACCATATTTGCCCTTTGGTCAAAAAATGTGGTGCCAATTGTCAATGAGAATGACACGGTCTCATTTTCGGAGATTCGCTTTGGCGACAATGACATTCTCGCAGCACATCTCGCAAACATGATTGATGCAGATCTCCTTCTCATACTTACAGATATCGACGGTCTGTATGAGGAAGATCCGAGGGGAAACGCCGGTACCCGGATTGTCGATGAAGTCCCCCGTATCACCAGCCATATCCGGAATATGGTTTTTAGCAAGGAATCGGCCCTCTCCTCAGGTGGTATGGAATCGAAGCTCCGAGCAGCCGAAATCGCGACCAGGGGAGGCATAGGAACCGTCATTGCGAACGGAAAGAGCATCGATCTGCCCTTGCTCCTGTCGGGAGATCCCGTTGGGACCTACTTCATTCCTGCTGCGAGGAAACTCAGGGGCAGAAAGAAATGGATCGCCTTCAATCCGAAAACCGAAGGCACTATCATCATCGACCGCGGCGGTGAAGCGGCAATCGTTTCGGACAAGAAATCGCTGCTTCCAGCCGGTGTCAGAGAGGTCGTCGGAGATTTCAGGATAGGTAGCAACGTGTCCATTCAGAATGAGGAGCGCAGGGAAATTGCTAGGGGCTTAAGTAATTTTTCCAGTGACGAGATCAATCTCATCAAGGGCCTAAACACGAGGCAAATACCCGAGGTGCTGGGCACTAAATCCTATTTCGACGAGATCGTCCACCGAGACAACATGGTAATCCTTGTATAGGGAGAAGGTTCATGGATATAGAGACATACATCGAATCCTTATGCCGTGAGGCGAAAGAGGCATCAATTATACTCCGCTCCGTCAGTGCGATGCAGAAGAACAACGCCCTCGAGAGTATTGCACAGGGTATCGATACACGCGGAGATGAAATAATCCGTGAGAATGGGATCGACTGTGAGCAGGGAAGGAAGGCGGGTCTTTCGAAAGCCTTTCTTGACAGGCTCACTCTGAACGAGTCCCGCATACAGGACATGGTCACCTCGCTGAAAGAGATCGCTGCCATGGAGGACCCGATCGGTGAGATTGCTGGCTTACGGCGGCCACAGGGATTCCTCCTCGAAAAGGTTCGGGTCCCCATCGGTGTGGTGGCTATGATATTCGAGTCCCGTCCCAATGTAACCGTTGATTCGGCGGCCCTCTGCCTCAAGTCGGGAAACAGCGTCGTGCTCAGGGGAGGAAGCGATGCACTGTCGAGCAACAGAGCTCTCGTGTCGATCATCAGGGAGGGGCTGTCCCGGGCCGGTCTTCCGGAAAACTCTGTTCAGCTCGTTGAACGAAGCGAACACACCGGTGTGAGTGCGCTTGTACGGCAGAACCGTTTTGTTGATCTGATCATACCGCGGGGTGGGGAATCCCTCATTAAACGAGTGGTTGATGAGGCGACAGTCCCGGTTATAAAGCATTTCAAGGGTGTGTGTCATCTCTTCGTAGATGAGGATTGCGACCTGCTCATGGCCAAAGAGGTCGTGCACAACGCCAAGGTGCAGCGGCCCGCAACCTGTAACGCCCTCGAAACGCTTCTCGTCCATGAGAAGGTTGCGTCCCTCTTCCTGCCGCGTATACGGGAGCGTCTCGGGGATGTCGAGCTCAGGGGCTGTGCCAGGACGAGGGAGATACTGACCGATATCGGTGAAGCTCATGAGGAAGACTTCTTTACCGAGTATCTCGATATGAGGCTCTCGGTTAAAATTGTCGATTCGCTGGATGACGCTATCGAGCACATTGAGCGATACGGAAGCAGCCACACTGATGGCATTCTCTCGAACAGTATTGAAAACATCGAGCGTTTTGTTTCACTTGTTGATTCAGCCGTCGTCATGGTGAATGCATCCACCCGCCTCAGCGATGGCGGAGTTTTTGGTCTCGGCGCTGAAATCGGAATAAGTACGGACAAGCTCCACGCCCGAGGTCCCATGGGGCTTAAGGAGCTCACTACCTATAAATGGATAGTACTAGGCAATGGACAGGTTCGTCCCTAGGCGCAAAGAGCATGACAAATAGAAAAGGAGGA